>NZ_JAXARY010000007.1:0-224549 GCF_033949435.1 Methylomonas defluvii
GACTGAAACATTTTAGAGCTATTGCCACCCGATATGACAAACTAAAACGCAATTTTGAAGGTGCTATCGCCCTGGCTTGTGCATTTATATGGTTACCGATGTGAAACGGCAACAGCCCCTATTGAACTTGATATGTCTGAGCGTCTCCTTAGGGTCGATAGCGGTAAGTCAACAATCTCAATCCTCCCGCTTTGCCCTGAACACCAGACTTCCCTGTTGGTTATTCAGCCGCAACTTGCGCAAGACAGAAATATTTTCAGCTACCGGCCAAGATGATGTTTGGACCTGATAATGTATATAGCGGAAATACAAAGGGGACAGCAGCCAGTTTGCCAAGCTTTTACAAAAACCTTAGCCACTGCCCCTTAACTTCAGCGGCGACTCAAACCGCCACGCCCTGCGCATCGAACAAGCCTTCGAATAAAGCAGAGCTCAAATACCGCTCGCCGGAGTCCGGCAGTACCACCACAATGGTCTTGCCGACGTTTTCCGGCCGTTTTGCCACCCGCACTGCCGCCGCGACCGCCGCGCCGCAGGAAATTCCGGATAACAAGCCTTCTTCCCGCGCCAAACGCCGCGCGTATTCAATCGCTTCATCATTACTGACTTGTTCGATGGCATCGATCATGGATAAATCCAATACATCGGGCACAAATCCGGCCCCTATGCCCTGAATTTTATGCGGACCCGGTTGCAAATCTTGACCGCTACGGTGTTGACTCAATATCGGGCTAGCTTCCGGCTCCACGGCAATAGAAACGATGGGTTTGCTTTGCGTGAGTTTGATGTAGCGCGACACGCCGGTTATGGTGCCGCCGGTGCCGACTCCGGCAACCAAAATATCGACCGCGCCATCGCTGTCATGCCAAATTTCCGGTCCGGTGGTCTGCTCGTGGATTTGCGGGTTAGCGGGGTTTTTGAACTGCTGCAACAGTACATAGCGTTCCGGATCGGAAGCGACAATCTCTTCAGCCTTGGCAATGGCACCTTTCATGCCTTTGGCGCCCTCGGTCAGCACCAGTTTGGCGCCGTAGGCCACCAGCAATTTGCGGCGCTCGATACTCATGGTATCCGGCATCGTTAAAGTCAACGGAATGCCGCGGGCGGCGGCGACAAAGGCCAGTGCGATGCCGGTATTGCCGCTGGTTGGCTCGATTAACTCTTTGCCGGGTCCCAGCAGGCCGCGCTGTTGCGCATCGTTGATCATAGCCGCGCCGATGCGGCATTTCACCGAATATCCAGGGTTACGCCCCTCGACTTTAGCTAACAGGGTGACTTGAGCGCCGTCGGTAATGCGGTTAAGCCTGACCAGCGGTGTTTTGCCGATAGACTGTGAATTGTCGGGATACCAATATGCCATAACATTTTCCTTCAAAATGGATAGTCCAAAAAAAGCCAGTGCGCATTGACCTGCACTGGCTGTTTGTGGGGTTGAATTAAGCTCACACCGCTAAATCAGAAAAACGTGCTGCACACGCCCTGAATAGCCGTAGTACCACAGCTCCAAGATTGCGCCTGTTTGAAGATTTTTGCAACCTGCAGCCAGGCGCATCGTGCATCCCTGGGATAGCCGGCCATCAATCAAAGACAGTAAATTCAAACCGCAAGAGAGCACCGCCAGCCAAAGCCTAGCGTTACCGAAAAGTAATTGAAGGTTGGAAGAATGATCCTGAATGCGCACACCGGTGAAGGCATGCGCGGAATCGGCAGAATTTACTTTTTGGATGTTCTGATAATTGAAGTCAGATGACGACCGCATTGTGCGCAAACAAAGTTTCCGGTGGGTACGCCGGAGACATATTCTTTGGCTAAGGACGGGTGGTCGCAGTGCTCGTCATTTCTGCTTTTAGTGGATGTATCTAATTTCTTTGCGTCCATAATCTTCCCCTTGCTTTACGCATACTTACAGGATTATTTAACAAATTTTTTTACGTTAAAAGTTAAGCAAAAAACATACACAGAGAACACAAGCTTATGTACTTAAAAGACTTTTATTAGCCGCAGACCAAACCCAGCAAAAGTCGAACCGTCAGGTGTAAATTTTCTCGACTTAGCCATTGACGCTAACCATCCGCTTTACCGATACAACAGCCGCTTAATACGCCAATTTGCAGAATTTGAGCAGCTAATAGAGTGAAATCGAAAAAATCAACTGAACCAGTTTGTTTGCTTGCAAAAAAGCTGCTGTAAAAAATTCCGACAGCTGATAAACGCCGGGGATCTGGCCGGCTACCAGGGAATTTACCGGGCCAAATACCATTATTCAAGCCGCCGGACCGCGCAACCATTTCGGAAAATAATCAATGTGTGGCAAACCGACAGGCACAAAAAAGGGGCTCGTAAGCCCCTTTTTACGATTGCGTGGAGCAGTTTATTTAACCGCTTCAGCAATTTTGTTGAACGCTTCAACCCGTTGCTTGCCGGTATTGGCTAAATCGATGCCATTCTCGACGATCATTTGAATCAAGCCCGGTGTGCTGTAAACGATTTTGCCCATGTAAGCCACTACCGGCACGGCAACAATCGCACCGAACAAGGTACCGATACCTACCATATGTAGCATTTTGGTAATCAACACCACTATATCCAGCGGCAACAAAATCAAAGTACCGAAGTACAACAATACGATGAATGTGAACAGCGCGAACACCACAAACTGCAGCAGTCTTACCAATGCGACATTAAGGTTTTTCATGTTAATTTGTCTCGAATGAATGAAGAATCTTTTGCAAACACAGGCAACGAACTTGTTTTTCGTTGCCATTTCAGCCGGTTAGCCAACTGGCGGCATTATAAAATAAAAGCCCTACTGTTTCTTGCTTTTTTGCCGACTAACCGTGGCTTGGACGCCTATTCATCTGACTGGAATTGATATGCCGCGGGTTTCTTTTCGATAAAAAACGGATGCAGCAAAGCGCCGGCAACGAAACCACCCAGATGCGCCCACCAGGCCGAATCTACTGCGACATTATCTAAAACCGCTGCGGTGAATACATCGCCGATTTGGATAATCACCCAGAATCCAAGAAAGGCTATCGCCGGCACATGGAAAAACAGAGGATAAAACAGGATGGGAACCAGTATCACTACGGTAGCTTGCGGGAAGCGAAAAAAATACGCCCCCAACACGCCGGCGATGGCGCCGGATGCACCCACCACCGGCACCGCCATCTTGGGATAAAAATACCACTGCGCATAGGTTGCCAACAGTCCGCACAACACATAAAACGCCGCAAAGCGTTTATGTCCCATCAAGTCTTCGATGTTGTCGGCGAATATCCATAAAAACACCATGTTCATCAACAGGTGCAGGAAACCGCCGTGCAGGAACATATTGGTAAAAAACGACAGATAATGATCCGGCGGCAAACCAAAACTATAAGCCCAATCCGGATTGGAATAGCGAATCGGCACCATCCCGTACATGTAAACAAAGTGCTGCCCCATTTCGTCCGGCATAAACAGCATCGCTACGTACACTGCTATGCAAATAGCCATGATGCCCCAGGTCACATAAGGCTTGATGTTACAAGGTATCGAATCTCGAATGGGTATCATCTTGGGCTTCCTTCTGTAGTGGGCACAAAAATCAGAGGCTGATTAAAACTTTTCGTTCCAAGTCTTTTCCAGACGCTGCACCGAAACCGGATAAGCCGTTTTCAGTTGCTGCGCAAACAAGGACACACGCAATTCCTCCAAACTCCAGCGGAAGGCTTCGCGTTCCGGCATCGGCACCAAAGTCTTCATTTGCTTTTCGACATGCTGCCAAAAGCGTTGCGATAGCCTGTGCAGACCTTGGATGTCCGCCGAATCGGGCTTTTGCTTATCCAGACGACACTCAATGGCTTTTAAATAACGCGGCATCGCTTGTATCTGCGCCAACGGCGTATATCGTAAGAAACCACTAAACAGCAGCAAACTCAGTTGTTTTTCCAAGTCTTCCCGCAAATTTGGGCTGACGCCAGGCTGCTTCAATCGCTGTCTTACCGTTTGATAGTTTGCCATGATTTCCGTGACATGCTTGCCCACCTGATTCCCAACCGTGACCAGCGTAGCCTTTTTGGCCGCCAGCGCTGCTTCGAACTGCTGCTGGCTCCGAATCGCACTATCAGCAACAAACACACTGTTAAAGATCAAGAATAGTAGATCCTCCTTAAAATCGCCGCCCGGCCGTTCTGTCAACAACGGATGCTTGGGCAGTTGGTTATAGGCCAATTGCAAGGTGGCCTGGACCCCACTGTTTTTTAACAAATACTGGGCGTCCTTGCGGCACTGCAACTGAAACAACTTGGTTAAGCCGTCGAAATGCGCCAACTCGGCCTTATATTGCGTGTCGAGTATCTTCACCCCCACCGTGTTGCCTTCATCGACAATGGCCGGAAAGCCGATGAAGGTCTGGCCTTTTTGCATGAACTGCCAAGTCTCGGGCAAGTCGTCGAATGCCCAGGCAATGCAGCCGGTATGATTCATCTCCTCTTGCGCCAACTTGTCGAAACTGTCGCCAGCCTTGGTGGCATGATCAGCTTGCAACTTGGCCAGATTGCGACCATAGCCCAAGGCCCGGCCATGATCGTCAACGATGCGGAAATTCATCTTCAAATGATCCGGCAAGACATCCGGCTGCCATTCATTCAAGGGTATCGACTCGCCGGTCAACTTGCGCAAGCGCCCGCTCAACCACTCGAACAACGAGCCTTTAAAATCCGGCTCGATCTCCAGGCAAGCCTTGGCGGTATTCGGTACAGGTACGAAATGTTTACGCAGATGCTTAGGTAGCGATTTGATCAACGCGGTAACTTTTTCTTCCAGCATGCCCGGCACCAGCCAGTCAAAAGGCGCTTGACGGATTTGATTGAGTTGATGCACCGGTACGATGGCCGTCACCCCATCTTCGTCGTGACCCGGCTCGAAGCGGTAATGTAATTCGATGGTTAAATCGCCAATTTTTTTGCTATCCGGAAAATCCCAATCGTTGATACGGTTGTCGTCGCTGCGGGTCAGATCTTCCTTGGTCAGAAACAAAATCTTCGGATTATCGCGCTCGACTTTCTTCCGCCATTGATCGAGGGTAATGCCGCTGACCACCTCAGCTGGCAGCTTTTTATCGTAAAACTGATACAGCCACTCCTCGTCTTCCACCAAATCGACGCGGCGACCCTTATGCTGGATATAGCCCACCTCTTCCAGCAAGGCTTCGTTGGCCTTAAAAAACTGCGCGTTGCTGTTATAATCGTGATTCACCAGCGCATGGCGGATAAACATCTCCCGTGCGGCTTTAGGATCGACATTTTCGTAGGGCACTTTGCGCTTGGCCTGCAAGGTCAAACCGTACAACAGGGTGCGCTCGTAAACCCCGCTACGACCGGCGTTTTTCTCCCAATGCGGGTCGTAGTAATTTCGTTTAACTAAGTGCTGTGCGGCAGCTTCTATCCATTCCGGCTCGATTCTAGCCACGGTGCGCGCGTAAACCTTGCTGGTTTCGACTTGTTCGGCGGCCATGATCCATTTCGGCCGCAGCTTATGCTGACCGGAGCCGGGGAAGATGAAGAATTTCAAACCGCGCGCGCCCAGATATTCGTATTGCTCGTGTCTGAAACCGATATTCGATAACAAACCCGGCAGCAGCGCCATGTGGACTTGCTCGTAATTAGCCGGATTGCCGCTAGTTTTCAAACCCAAATCGCCGCGGGCCACCTGCATAATTTGAGTATGAATATCGTGCCATTCGCGCATACGAATGTAGGACAAAAAATTGTCCTGGCAGTATTTGCGGAGCTTGCTGTTGGTCAAATGCTTTTTCTGTTCTTCAAAGGCATTCCACAGATTCAGCAAACTCAAAAAGTCCGAATCTTCGGCCTTGAACTGGGCATGTTTGGCTTCTGCCTGCGGTAGCTTATCGGCCGGCTTGTCGCGTGGGTCTTGAATGCTCAAAGCCGATACGATGATCGCGACCTCGTGCAGCGAACCCAATTGCGCGGCCGCCAGCAGCATGCGCGCCAGTTTGGGGTCGGTCGGAATCTTCGCCAACTGCCGGCCAGTTTCAGTGAGATTGCCCTGCTTATCCAACGCATCGACTTCGAACAGCGAAGTCTTGCCGTCGCGGACCATTTTTTCGTCGGGCGGTTCGACGAACGGGAATTCCTCAATGTCGCCCAATTTCAAGGCAGCCATCTGCAAGATCACCGACGACAGATTGGTTCGCAAGATTTCTGGTTCGGTAAATTCCGGGCGGGCCAGATAATCCTCTTTCGAATACAACCTGATGCAAATACCCTCAGCCACCCGGCCGCAGCGCCCTGCCCTTTGGTTGGCGCTGGCTTGGGAAATGCGCTCGATAGGCAGTCGCTGGATTTTACTTTTGTGGCTGTAACGACTGATGCGGGCATGACCGGAATCGATCACGCAACGGATACCCGGCACGGTCAAGGACGTTTCCGCCACGTTGGTAGCCAGCACGATGCGCGGCTTGTTGCCGCTGGGTTTGAACACCCGCTCCTGCTCCGCCACGCTGAGTTTGGAATACAGTGGCAACACCTCGTAGCGGGCGTTATTGTGCGACTTGCGCAAGGACTCGGTGGTCTCGCGAATCTCGTGCTCGCCGCTCAAAAAAATCAGGATGTCGCCACGCATATCCCGATACAACTCGTCCACCGCATCCAGAATGGCTTGCTGCAAATCAGCGGAAGTTTCGTCGTCTTCCTCGATTAACTCGATGGGCCGGTAACGCACATCCACCGGATAGGTACGACCGGAAACGTTGACGATGGGCGCGTCGTTAAAATGCTTGGCAAAGCGCTCCGGGTCGATGGTCGCGGAGGTAATCACCACTTTTAAATCGGGCCGCTTCGGCAATAGCCAGCGCAGATACCCCATCAAAAAATCGATATTCAGGCTGCGCTCGTGCGCCTCGTCGATGATGATGGTGTCGTATTGATTCAGATAGGGATCGTTCTGCGACTCGGCCAGCAGGATGCCGTCGGTCATCAGCTTCACCAGCGAATTGGGATGGGTCTGATCGTGAAAGCGCACCTTGTAACCCACCGCCTGGCCGATGGGTTGGCCCAATTCCTCGGCGATCCGGTCGGCGACGGTGCGGGCGGCGATCCGTCGCGGTTGGGTGTGACCGATCAAACCGGTCACACCTCGGCCGATTTCCAAACAAATCTTCGGCAACTGCGTAGTTTTACCGGAGCCGGTCTCCCCGCAGACGATAGTGACTTGATGGTTTTTGATCAGCTCGGCAATCTCGTCCTTCTTGCCGCTAACCGGCAAATCCGGGTAGTTAATCACCGGCACCGACGCTCGGCGCTGATGGCAACGCCCCACCGAACGCTCGATCTTATCCGCGACTTGCTGCAAAGCCCCCGCCACATCCTTGCCCTTACTCGCCTCGCTGCGTAAGCGGTCCAGTTGCCGCTTCAGGCCGTGGCGGTCGGTGCCCATGCAGTTTTGGAGATTTTTGGCGAGTTGTTTCAGGGTGTCTTGGACGGACATGGCGCGGAGAATCTGGTAAAAGCCCGGCATTATAAGGGGTGGAGGGGCAATTTTACATTGATGTATGAAGGCGGTATAAACTGCGGCAGTTTGCTCTAATTAGCATAATCAAGATATGACAATTCAATCGTCATCCTTGCATTCGTAGGATTCGCTATGATAATCGTCCTAAGAGCTTTTCATTTGAATTAACCTCTAACAATAAGGAAGTGGCAATGGCTGATTTTCTGATTCAGCACCTAAAAAATAAAGCACATGAGCATTCAGCTCTTGAAATGTTGGTGAATCAATGGGGATTCGATGAAAAATTAATACCCAAAGCATTACAAACGATTGGCAACCTTTTTCCGCATTACAGCCGACATGATGTATCTCATAGCAAGCAAATTTTAATCAATATCGAGCGCCTGTTAGGACCAGTAAATATTGGCAAATTAACCGCTACTGACACTTGGCTACTCTTAGAAGCTGCTTATTGGCACGATATAGGAATGGTCGTACCGCAACAAGATATTGAGGATGCATTAGGAAATACCTCTTTTCGGCAATATATCGAGCAGATTCGTAACAACCCAAATCATGAATTGAATCGTTTTTCTCAGAGTTTTGATTCAAAAGACATTTCCCAATGTTTTGGTGGCGCGGACAACCCAATGGACGCAGTCGATAAATTTCGTCAATTGATGGCCGAATGGTTTAGGCAACAACACGCTGATCGAGCCAACAAAATCGTCCAAGCACCGTGGGAGAGCGTAGGCATCAGCTCACCTCGCACCGAATTGATACCGGCCAGACTATTCAAACTACTAGGTCGCATTTGCCATATGCATGGCCTACCATTCAAGCAATTGCTTTCATCAACTGGTTTACCTTTTCGAGAGGCTGGACTGGCACAAGAAGATTGCCATCCTCGCTTTATTGCATGTTTGTTGCGTATGGGTGATTTACTCGATCTCGATGACAATCGATTTTGTCCCGTAATGCAACACATTGCTGGGGAGAATCGTCCGAGCATCAGTAAAGCGCATGAAGATAAACATGCCGGCCTCCGCCATCTTCGTGTAGATCAAGAGAGAATCGAAATTACCGCAGAATGCGAAACCATAGACGGCTATTTAGAAACATTTAAGTGGTTCGATTGGCTCAAACAAGAAATACAAGATCAAATGGCCCATTGGCAAGACATAGTACCCCGTCGCGAATTTGGCTTGTTGCCCACATTGGGAGAAATAGCCGTCCGTTTAAGCGGGAATGAACAAATATTAAACGAAGGCCAACGCCCTCAGTTCGGCATTGATGCCAAGCAAGCCATTAAACTATTGCAAGGCAATAATCTATATAGCACTAAATTTGCGTGTATTCGCGAATTATTACAAAACGCGGTTGACGCCACTCTCTTGCGATTGTGGCTTACTCATCAGGAAGAGAGAAATTCCGACATATGGAAAAACCCAATTTCCGAAGATGTCAAAAAAATACTCAAAACAGGCAAAGTCGAAGTTAAATTCGAAGAATTAACATCTGATGCAAACACACCGGACGACAAATCATGCTGGAAATTAGAAATTAAAGACAATGGCACAGGAATCAGTCGAGACGATTTGGGTTACATGCTAAAAATAGGCGGATCACAAAGTAATACCACCCGCCAATTAAAAATTAATAGCATGCCTGAATGGATGAAACCATCAGGGGCTTTTGGTATCGGTTTTCAAAGCGTATTTCTAATTACCGACGTAATTAAATTAACAACAAAAAGCATTTTTACCAATGAAATACTCGAAGTAACGATGCACAGTCCAACCAAGGACAAGGAAGGATTGGTTGTTTTAAAATTATTGGAAAATAATATATCCAGACCTTATGGCACATCTATCGAAATTTTCCTACTATTCAATAAATTTGCTAATAGCTATAGTATGCCGTTTGGAGAATCACTCGTACGCAATTTTATCGATCTATATGATCCAATATTAGACAAGGCTCTGCCTTTGAATGCAGCCGAGTTGGCCGATAAAATCAATACATTTTCAGAGAATTCTTTATTACCTATTACCGGAAAACTAAAGCCCATTGATAAGCCAGAATTTGCGATAGGGTCAGAAAATTTCCCTACCGAAGAATTGATAGATAATTGGCGATTTATAGATGTGAATGAACATCAAGTTTCTCTAAAATATCAACCAAACCTAGGATTCCGTCAAAATGAGGCTTTCTATAGAGGACAACCTTTTAAGCAAAACTCGCTTTATCTCCCTAATGTCGCAGTTGCAATAAATTTAATGTCAGGCAAGGCGGGTGAGTGGTTAATGGCCAACCGTGACCAACTCATGAAAGAGGCTGAGCAAGATTTTTCGCAATTAGCTTTGCTGGCACTCGAAAAGCTTGTGCAGGATGATTTGGAGACTCCAACCTTATTTCCAGATTCCAACGCTCAACATAAAAAAGCCGTATTTTCATTATTCCTTGAATCCATGTCCTATGTTTATGGCGGCAACTGGACTAACCTTGCAAAAAAAGTTGATGGCGCATGGCTAGAGTTAAACACTAACAACATAACATTCCAAGAATTATTCGAGCGAGAATCGTGGATATTAGGGATTAAAGGGCATGATGATCGGTTTCCTATTACCGGCTGCGATCTAGTTATAAATAATGACGCATCCGGCTCTTACATAAAGGGAATAATAATTAAAGAATGGTATAAAACCACAGGAAAAACCGTACAAGTTATTGAGAACGAAAGCAATCAAAAAGATGACTTTAACTTAAGATACCAATTCGCTAAAAAACCGCAACCCTTATACAGTAACAAAGCCCTGGCAATACAATTGGCTCACCGAATGCACTTATCGGATTCTAATCGCCGCTTTATTCTGGGCTTCCAAGATAAATTCGAAAAATTATATTTAAGCGAAAGCACCAAGCTGAGAGCCGGATATCTATTTGAAATTTATCAACCAACTGCAAGATTTGTTTTGTTGCCATTTTTGTTTTCTGGTACAAGTCGTCGCAGACCATCACCCAAAGTCTCTGCCACACCATCAGAACTAGACGCCTTATGCAAATGGTTGCAACCAAATCTAGAAAAACTGGCCTCAATTGAAGAAATTCGTAAAGAGTATGAGAACTTAATTGCTTATATTGATGACGAAATTATGACTCCATCGCTTTATTGGGAAGACTGGAAAATCGCACGAGGAATTTAACGCCCGATTACCCCGGTTTCCACGCGCCGCGTGGAAACCCAGACCTTACGCGCTGCGGTGAGTTTATGCCGTAGCGCGATCAACCCCGACATTCCCACACAGCGCGTAAGAACGAGATAACGCCATGGCAGGCGATGTCTATCCGATTTAAGCGCGGCAGCAAGTAGCTTCGATGGAATCGAGGATTCAAAGGCCAACACCCTTACAATTTTCTCTGCGGACCACACCCCGCCATCCGCACTATCAGCCACGCTAAAAGGAGATAAACATGAGTCAACATCTGATTTCTTTAACCCTTTCCGATAATGATCTTGCCGACATAGACGCCGCGCTGAAGACATTGGAAGACCGCTTCGCCGGCTTCCTGGTCTTAACCCCGGAAGAGCGCCGCACCATCCTGAAGATGGGCGATAAAACCGAAGCGTTCTGCCGCCAGACGCTGACGGTGGCCACCCAAAACACTCAAGCCATTCCGCCCGGTCTCGATGTCGTCGAAGCGCAAGCCGATCTGGCAACTCTCGATAAACTCCGCCCTCGCCTGCATCGCCTGCGCGATTTAATGAGCAGAGGCGAAGATACCGATATGGCGCTGGGCAGCGATATTTATAGTTTTAGCCTGGATGCTTACGCCTCCTTGAAAATCGCCGGCAAGGGTGCGGGCTTGGAAACCCTGCGGCAGGCGATGTCTGTTCGGTTTAATCGCGGCGCCAAGGCCAAAACCCAGGCCACCCAACCTACCGACTAAGCAAGATAAGCATAATGACTGCCCGGCAAGGCTTTCCGGCTTCCGGAATAAGCTGCATTCCTTAGCGGAATAGATAAAAGCATAGCGCGCAAGCCTTTCCGCTAAAGCCGCAAGCTTATTAGAGCCACTCGCGACTTTCAAAACCTTGCCCGCAAGGTAAATTGCTGCGCGAGCAAGGCAATTTGCCAAAAGCGCAAGCCAAAATGACTTAAGCGCAAGGCCTTGAGGCCAAACCGCCACCTTATTTGGTTCGTGGGCTAGCTTCAATGGTTCGCGCGCAAGGAAAAAAGCCTTGCCCGCCAGGCAAATAAGCGTGCGCGAATCCGGAAAAGCCTAGCGCACAACTCTAATTGGCTTGCGCGCAAAGCTCTGAATCTTGCGGGTATTGCAAAATACCCGGGGTGTCCCAACTTTTTGCCAAGAGGACCAACCGACCTGCTTACGAAGACTTGCTTCAATCCAGTCTTACCCGGCCCGCAGTACCATCGACTGTCACTTTGTCGCCGTTCGTCAACGCATCCAGCACACCTCGGACACTCATTACCGCAGGTAACCCCACTTCCCGTGCTGTCACTGCACCATGCGACAAGGGTCCGCCGCTTTCGGTGATCACAGCCGCCGCCTTATAAAATAAAGGCGTCCAGGCGGGATTGGTGGTACGAGCAACCAGTACCGCGTTGGCGGGAAAATCGGCGAAATCGTCCTGCGACAACACCTTAAAAACCACGCCGCTGGCAACGCCGGGGCTACCGGGCAAACCAACAAAATCCCCGTCTTTAGCGGAACAGGCTTGTGACTTACCCAATTCCCATTCCGGTGAATGCCGCCTATGGTTTTGATAAGCCTGTTTTTCCCGGACTATGCTATCCGCCAAACAACGCCACGACGCGGCGTCGTTGAGGCGGATTGTTTCCGAGAGCTGTTCGGCTCGGGCAAAGAACACATCCATCGCTTCCGTAATGATGCCCCTCGCCTGCAAGGCGACACCCAAGGCTCGTAAACCCTTGCGGAACGGCAATGTCAATCGTGTCGTCTGATAATGTTCTATGTCGTCCAATGCGGTATAAACCCGCGCCAAGCGCAATAGCTCCTGAACAGGAAACCGCAAATCCTCCGGCAACCCGCCGATCAATTGCCGCTCGGTTTCCAACATCCGGATTTTCAGAATACGTTCTTTTTCGGCAGGATCTTCCAGGGTCGAGTCCAACATCATTTTCAGATTTTCAATCACCAGCCATGGCGCTTCCAACCAGGTCGGATGATAGGGATCGAACTCCACTTCCCGATGCCCATGATCCTGTAAAAAACGCTGGAAAGCGGCTGCAATATCTGCTTCCTGTATGAATCCACCGGAAGCCAGAAATTGCTGGCCCGTTTGGGTGCGCAACGCCTGAACAAGTTTGGGGCATTCGGCTATCCGCCGTGCCAGCCGGTAAAGTTCCTTATTGACGAAACCTGTTTTGGTTTCGCAGTACGCCAGCAAGCTATCAAAGGTCGCCGGCGCATCCGCTTCGCCAACCGCCGCCCCAACGATGCTGTACACCAGTTTGTAAAGGGTGCGCTGAGTAATGGAAATGGCAATATTAGGCAGGAAATATTCCGCACCTAGCTGTTTCACCCGCAGTACAAAATCCCACAACTCGGGAATCGAGCGTCCTGTCAGCGGCTCGGCCATTAATTCGCCAAGTCCCAGTAAATAGCGATCCAAATCGCGCGACCACGCCATCGGTAATTCCTGCACCCAGGCATAGCGTTTGCGCAGTGTCGGTAAAGCAGACAGCAGTTCGGCAACTGAACGCACGTTTAAGGAATTTGCAGTGCCTTCGGCATAAACTTCGACGGCATTCTGATTGCCGTATACATAATTATCGAACAAGGCGAACCACTTGCCGTGAAACGGCGGCAAGCCCATCAATTCGAAAGAATGCGACAGCGATTGGTGAAAACCCTCCTCCACCAAGTCCCAAGCCAGCGGCGTAATCACCGAGGGAAATCGCTCGGCGGATTCGTCACGGGTCCAGCGCGGCGGGATACGGGTAATCGGCCGTGCTTGCAACAGCCATAATTGTTCACCTTCAAAACCCCACTCTATGTCCTGCGGATAACCGTAAAACTTTTCGACGCGCCGTATCAAATCGGATAGCTCAGCCAACTCCGGTTCGCTGAGACAAGGTAAATTAGCTTGATCATCTGACAAGTTCTCGCTGCGCGTACCGGTGCGGTCGGCGACGATGCATGAGGATTTATGCGCCAACACCGCCTCCAACACTCGCCCGGACGACTTCTCCAGCAACCAATGATCAACCTGATGCTCACCACCCACCACCGATTCACCCAAGCCATAATTGGCATCGACCGACTGTTGTGCTGGATCGCCGGTAACCGGATTGATGCAAAACCCCACGCCGGCGACCCGATTGAAGGCCATTTTTTGCACCACCACCGCCATCGCAGTGTTCGATAAGCCGATACCGGCCTGCAAGCGGTAAGCAATGGCGCGGGCACTCCACAGCGACACCCAGCAATCCCGGATGCGCGAAACAATGTCGTCGATGCCGATGCAATTCAGATACGTTTCGTGCTGCCCGGCGAATGCTGCGCCGCCCAAGTCCTCGGCAGTGGCGGAGCTACGCACGGAGAATGCCGTGTCGCCCGGAAACTCAGCCAACATCGCCGCAATTGCCTGCTTCAGGCTTTCTGGCACCGGTAGCTGGGTCAACTGCTCGCATATACTTGTGCACGCCTGTTCCAAGGCCAGGGGTTCGTCTATAGGCAAATCCCGAAGCAAATCCGGCAATGCATCGTATTGCTCAATGAACGAGTAGTAACTCTCCGGCGGCAACACAAAGCCTGGTGGTACCGCAAACCCAGCCTGCGTCAAGCGGGCAAGGTTGGCGCCCTTACCGCCGGATATGGCGGAATCCAGAGCAGACGGATGATGAAAATCAAACAGCGTTGGCATAGGTATCCTTCTTGCTGGGGTTAATGGCAGGGTGATCGGCATGACGGCGAGCTTCGTACAAACCAAAGCCGGCCAACGCCAAGCCGCTGAGGACATCGACAAAATAGTGATAACGCAAATAAAGAGTAGCGATCCATAAACCCAATATCGGCAATAACAACACCCAAAACTCAAGGCGATGATGCCGTCCGGCAAATCCCAGTATATAAAGCGTCACAGCCACATGTAGACTCGGCCAGACATCGACTTTATTACTGCCTTGCTCAACCATCGCTTGATTAAATGCCGTGACCGCGCCGCCGCTCAATTTGACGTTGAACAACTCCGGATAAGCCAGCCAAGGCCCGGCAGCCGGCACCAGCAGATAACCGAGAAAACCCAAGCCGTATACCGCGAATAGGCCGGTGTAAAATTCGCCGAGCAACTCCCGGCGCCGGAAAAAATAACGCAGTAGGCTGACCAGCAATAATGGCATCAATAACAAGTAGCAAGCGCTCATTAGTTCGGTGAGCGGTGGGCTAATCCATCGTTCCAACCATACCGACGGCGTTTCGCCTATCAATAACCTATCCAATGCCATTAACTGGGCATCGAAGCGTACGCTCCGGACAGCGGGGACCGCTCCGGCCATGGCTTGATATGACACATTCATACCCACGGCCAGACTGACACAAATGGCAGCCAATAGTCCCCAACTGTGTTGTCTGGAATATCTGCGCGCCAACCCCGCCATGCCGGCCAACATCGGACAAAACAATAGACTCCAAACCGTCAGGTGCGCGATTTCCATGGCTGAAACAGCGCCCAGATAGATACTGAAATAGCGTAAGGGGGGGTCGAGAAGTTTATTCATGCGCTTTACGCTCCGCCAAATTCCGATAGGCTGTTACCAATACCGCCCTCATCTCAGGATGAAAAACCGCGTTACCGAGTGCTACCGTCAATTTACGGAATCGGTACCAAGCCAATAGGCCAACGGTACTGATCGCGCCGTAAAGAACAAACCAACTTGGTCCGGCACATACAAACAAACCCACGCAAACGGTCACGACCCAAAATAATCCTACCGGCAATCCGATTACCATGCGCCAAAAGGCAATGACATTCGGCTCGTCCGGCAAAAGCTGACTAGCGATATGCCCGGCAGCCAGTACCGGGAAATTCAATATGCTGAAACAAACGATGACAGGCGCCAGCAGTAACCAATTCACTAAATCCCGCTGCCACAAGCGGAGCGGCATTAAAGGTAGGCCTTGATGAAGAAAAAGACCTTTATCCTTGGCCACTGCCTCCAACGCCCGTAGCGACTCGGATAAACCAGGCGCAATCTGGCCCTCGAGTTTTTTTAAGTGTTCAGCGTAAGAAAGATCGGTACTTAAAATGCTGGCATAAGCCAATTTTTCTGCCATTTGCTGAGCTTCGCTATTAACAAAATTAGCCCCAACGGCCTCCAGGCCATCAGTAATCGACTGGTGTATCGCTATCTCGTCGGCGTTTTGCGGCATTATGTGTGCGCCTATTAACACCTCAACACGGCTTTGCCAGTGAGTAGGGTCTTCGTAGTGAACAGCCAAGGGCTGGATAATGGGCCTGATGCCAGCAGCCATGGCTTGGGCTACGATACGCGCGGCACCACGATTGAACGGTAAATGTCGGCAACCGAGCGAACTGGTGCCTTCCGGCATGATGAACAGTTGTCCACCCACTTTCAGTAAGTCTATGCATTCTGCCAGGGCCTTGCCGTTATTGGCCTTAATGCCGCGTGCCTTATCCTTGGCACGGGCTACCGCAATACCACGAAACAAAAATCTGCCCAGCGGTAAACGCTGCAGCTGCGCCGATACCATCGGCATCGCCAAAGGAACGGCAAGCGAATAGGGTGCGGCATCGAGTGCGCCATTGCGGTGAGTGGCTACAAACACGACAGGGCCGACTAACGTTAGCCGCTCTTTGCCGACGACTCTTATTCGACTGAATGCCAGATAGCCAATACAGCGCCATACGCCGTGGTGAAGCAAACCCGCAATATTTAGACTCGTCATACTAACGCCCTTCCTTGTCAGGCAATATTCGTAGCACGAAATATAGCTGGAGAATCCGGTTAAGGTATGTCGCTTAGCGGACGCATTGCGGTAAGTCGTATTTGTCAGAACTTTTAAAATTGAAGCTAGCCATCAACCAGCAAACGAAATCCAAAGAACTCGCTGCGTTGGGATTTATCGAAGTGGTATCGGTAGGCGGAACGGGCGAAGGTCGCATCGGCATCCCAGGGGCCGCCGCGAGCAATTCGTTCTGTTGCGGATTCCCAAGACAACGGCGTACTAACTGAGCTTCCGACACTGAAATTCTCTCGCCAAGCATCCTGGCACCACTCCCAAACATTGCCGTGCATCTCGTAAAGCCCCCAGGCATTAGCGGGCAAACTCTTTACCGGCACGGGTTTACCGCGAAATTCGCACTTCGGCGCGTTTGCATAGGGGTAGTCGCCGTTAAAATTCGCTTGCTGCGAATCAATCGTTTCACCAAAATTGAACGGCGTATCGCTACCGCTACGACAGGCGTATTCCCATTCCGCTTCGCTAGGTAGCCGGCCTTGAAAACCAGGGATAGCCTCGTTTAACTGCGCAATAAACGCTTGGGCATTGTCCCAACTCACCCGATGCACGGGAAAGTCGCGATGTTCCTGATGGCGGCTGGGATTATCACCCGGATGAACTTGCAACCAAAGCGCTTGAGTCACAGCGGTGTCGGCCAGCCAAAAACCTGATTCGAAGTCCACCCGCTGCCGGTATTCGTAGTTGTAGCGTCCTGTTTCAGTCTCCGGGGAACCCATCAAAAATGTCCCCGGCTCAATCCAGCGAAACACTTGCCTGACATTGTTGAATATTAAAGTCTGCCATAAGCCATAACCATCCTCGCCCCATTCGCTGGCCCAAGCCAGGGGGAACATCGGAGGCGACAAGTGATTGCGGTAGGGTGAGCTCATAATTTACAGGCAGATAAACATCAGCGGCAAAATTCGCGTTTAGTCTTTGGCAAAAGATACTTCATCATTTTTGACATTCGGCCAGCTTACGCCAATATTTAGGCATCTTCGCCGTCAACCAGGCCGGCGGCGGCTCCGCGACGCCCGCTGTCTGGCCAGGGCGTGTCCCTGGCCGTCACCGGCTCTACGGCTCCGCCTGCCGTTGCTGGCCTGAGCTCAGATTGACCTAGGGCAAGCCGAAAACCGATGCTGAGGTAGCGGTAGTCCTGCGCGTGGCGGTTACGGATGGCTGAGCGCACGTCCCTACCGTAGCTGAGCCAAGAGCCGCCGCGCAACACGCGGTCGCCGCTTGCGTCGGTATCCGCAGGCGTTAACGGATCGACCACGGCCGCAGTGCCCAGATCAGCATGCCACGCATCCCGACACCATTCCCAGACGTTGCCGTGCATTTCGTATAGCCCCCACGGGTTGACCGGCAGCGACTTCACCGCAACGGTCTTTTCACGGTCCCAACTCCAGCCTCGTTCACCGCCAGCATAGGGACGGTCTCCTTCATAGTTGACCTGTTGCGGCGTGATCTTGGCGCCGAATGCAAACGGCGTGGCCGTGCCGGCTCGACAGGCGTATTCCCATTGCGCCTCGGTCGGCAATTGGGCTCGCAAGCCGGGCACCAGAGTATTCAGACGTTCGATAAACCGCTGGACATCGTCCCAACTGATCTGATCTACCGGGTTTTGCGGATCCTTTTTGAAATAACTAGGATTGTCGCCGCCGAGCACCGCCAGCCAGAAAGCCTGGGTGACGACGGTGTCGGCCAGCCAGAAGCCTTGAGTTAAGGTGACCGCATGCAGGGTTTCGTCGTCGTAGCGTCCCGGTTCGTCTTCCGGCGAACCCATCATAAAAGTGCCCGGCTCGATCCAGCGGAAACGCTGGGTGACCCGGTTGACGGTGAGGTCGGCGTAAAGACCGTATTCATCAAAACCAAGCGACTGGCCGTCATCATTTTTAATCAACCAGCCAAAACTTTGCTGCGTATGAAAGGTATGTACATCAGCCCTAACCCGAAGGCCACCTTCTACCAACGATCTCAACTCGTAACGCTTACCGGCAAAAAACAGGCTGACAATCAACCCTTCATCAGAACAAAAAATGCTATCCGCCCAATTCGGTTTTCGGAAAGGCATCAGCGTCAATCGGTTCATTCCAGTATCAATCGTCAGGATTTGACCTTGCAAACGAGGGATAATTTGTAGCGGCTCATTTTCGAGTGGCAATTTAACGAACGATTCCGCAATATTCCAGTGATCATTATCAAGTTCTCTAGTTATCAATCTAATGCTGTCGTGCACTGCAATAAATTGACTGAATTGCACGCCACCAAACTCGGCCGGACGTTGGTCAACACCCGTTAACCATATACTTTCGCCATATTGCCAGACCGCATATCGAGCAAGCTGTATGGGCTCTCGAATGATAGTCTGAACGACTTCTGCATCATATTCCGCAGGCAAAGGAGCACCAGCCCGCAGTTGCTCGCGATACGCTAAACCGTAAAGCGCACTGGTATAGCGGTGATTATTCAAACGAATCGCCTCACCGCTTAACCGGTTTAAATGCCGCCGGGCAAATTGCGTCATGCCGCTGTCGGACTGGGCACTCTGCAGGGTTTTGGCAAAGCGTTGCATAAAAGCCTCCGCCTGCTGGACATCGGCCAATTGTTCGAGCGGGAAAGCCACCAAGGGCAAGGCGTTGATGACTTCCTCCGCCCAAATCGCTGGAAACTGGCCGATATGCTGGCGTTTGAGCAAACTCAAGACTTGATATTGCAAGCCAGCGTCCAGCTGTTTAAATTCGGCTTGATACTCGGCCCGTTTTTCCGGGCGCATGCTGATGGCGGTATAACCCCATTGCATATCGGCATGCTGATACACCGCCGCTTCGATGCCGCTATCGGCTTGTTCAGCGGGTAAACAGCGCAGCAAGGCGCGCAGCAACTCAGGTTCGACGTGTACGGCAATGGATAACAATGCCAAGACCTTGCGGACATGTTCAGCGTGGGCCTTGATATCCGGATCGATCTTTTCCGGTTTGAGCTTGCCGTGTTTGTGCCACAACACTTGGCGGATGGTTTTTAGGCGCTCGGGCTGTTGCTGGGCCGCCGATACGGGCGCCAGCACGACCGGCGTGGTGTTTTTACGGCTTAGTTGCCGGAAAAAACTGTCCCACCGCGTGCGTATCGGGCTGTGTTGTTCAGCCAATTGCCCCAGGTCGCTGACGATGAACACCACACTTTGCGCGGTGAGCGCTTGCCACTGCTTAAGCTGTTGCTGTTGCTGTTGATCAAACCAATCCCAATATTCGCCTTGCGGGTCATCGTCAATCACGCGAATTTCCAGGCCGTTCAAGCCGTACTGACGGACGATACTTTCACACAAACGATGGGCGTCCAACCAGAACGGCAGCAAGCGTTTGTTCAGATCGAGGACGACATAAACCCGCCCGGCCGGCAGCACTCGTGGCTTGCGCGGTAGATGATACAAGGTTTGCAGGCGGGCGATACGTTTGACCAACTGCGGTATATCCAGTCGCTGCCCCGAGCTATTGCTTATGGATTGCCGCAAAAAATCGCGCATACGGGCTTCGGGTACGATGGCTTGATGCGGCAGCGGTTCTCCGCTGGCAAAGGGTTGCAAATCGGCGTCGGAAAGCGGCTCAACGCCTTGAAGCGCGGGCGGCAAGTTGTCGCCAAGCTGTTGCGGATCGGCATAATGCTCATAATGAGCAAGGGCGTAGAACAATGCTTGCGGGCGTTTCTGAGCGAATTTAGCCGGCGTAGGAACAGGGGCTGGGTCTATTTCGGGTGGCTCCCGAGGGGAAACTTTAAAATCAATTTCATGGCTTATCGTGACTGGCGCAGACCATTCGTAACCCAATATCGTCGCGCCCAGGCATTTTTCGTCCTGAGTTTGACAGCGCTGCAGCCAGCGCAGTAAGTCGCCGCGGCTGGTCTGAGTATGAATCGGCATTACAACGCTTTGCGCAACACAAAGTGCTGGATCTCAGCCAGCAAGCATTGCTGATAAGTATCCCGCTCTTGGCCTTGCACTGAGGAATCAGTCATTTCATCCAGCGCTGCCAATAAATCCAGGTATTCCGCCAAGCCGGCCTTGATGGTGCCGTGGCGCTCAGCCTCCTGCCGGTCGGCGATTAGTTGTTGTAGCGCCAGGCGTTTGATAGCGTGACTGCACTGGCTATCATTGAAATGCACCTTGGCGCGCTCCAAAAACCAGGTTTCAAGGTTTTTATCATCCACCGCCAAATGCAGCACCAGACAGCGCCGAATAAACGCCGCCGGCAATTCACGCTCGTCGTTGCTGGTGATGATCACTAGCGGCGGCGCAGCTTGTTTGTCTGCCGTCTGCAGTGTCTTACCGATGGTTTCTCCCAACAGCGGTACGTCAAAGCCGCCGTTACCCAGCACTTCTAATAGTGCGTTCGGCAACGAAGGTTCGGCTTTGTCGATTTCGTCGATGAGCAAAACAATGCCGTTGTCCAGTTCCCCGTCGTCGGAAATCTGCGGACGGTAGACTTTATGACGGCAGACATCGTTATATTGCTTGGCCGCACTATCCCAGCCAAAGGTCCACCACAGCACACCGGGATTGAGATAATGCTTGGGGTTGAGTTTGTCATCATCTTTGATACCGGCGTGAGCGTCGTTGAGGCGTGCGACCGGATCGTAACGCCAGAGCAAATCCTGACCTTCGGTGTTGATGTTGACGACTTCGGCGATGAATTTGCGCTTGAGTTTGGCCGCAGCCGCGCGCGCCAAGTAGCTCTTGCCGAGCCCCGGTTCACCTTTAACCAACAAAGGCCGGCGGGTCGCCAAGGCCATTTCCAGGGCATAAGCGCTGGCTTTATCCAGAAAATAACGGCCTTGCCGCCAGGAACCACAGTCCGCGTAATCGATAACGCTATCGGCTTGAAAATGTTTGAGGGTGGTTGCTGTCATGTGCTTGGTTGGCTGGTTTCGAGTATGTTGAAGAGCTCTGTGATTTTGGCACTCAACTTGGCTTCTTTTTCCGCTACGGCTTCGCCATAGTGAACAATAGGTAAATCCGGGAGGCAGTCTGCGGCAATTAAAGCCTGGCAATTGGCGGCATCAAGCAAAGGGTTGTTAGTCAAATTAGTATCCCGCCGATTTAATTCCAGGCGATGCAGTTGGTTTAAGGAGCGATTTTGCCGCTGTTTTATCGTGGAATTCAAAGCCTCAAGCTCAAAGGCGTCAATCGGCTCGGGCGGCGGCGCTTTGTGAATTGCCTTGTAAATGGTTTCGGTGGCGTCTTTTATAAACTCTGTCTGGCTCCAACCGGTTTCACGGGTAAACACGGCAGCATTGATCGTATGCCTGCCATGCACTTTACCGTCATTTCTCACGAACTCGGGATTGGTATCGTAAAGCGCCGCCAGCGACAATTCAGCCGCCATCGCGGTGCGCACCGGCAAGTTAATCAAAGCCTGCTTGATTGCTTGGCATTCCGGGGCCATCAGGCCAGCAAACAAACAGAATAGTTGCCTGAGATTCTGGCGTAGTAACTCGCCGGAATCTTGTTTGAACGCATCGGCACCGGCGCGGAGCAACACATCTAAAACCGCTAAATCATCCTCCTTAAAGGCTTCCAGCAATTTGTCTGTTAATTTTTGATTGGTAGTATTCGCCACATTCAAATTTAATTGACCGGCAATTTGCTTGAACAGAGCGTCCTGCGTGGTCATTTTTGACAAGACATCGCTAATTTGTCGTTTCTGCTCGGCAACGAATTTTTGATGTTTTTGAATCTGGCCTTGTATACCCGTTATTTCTTGGAATTCTTGGTCATTTCGAATTAACCAGGGTATGGAAATAGCAGTGAAACATTCATCACGCTTTTGGGGCGTCGCGGTGATAATCGCAAATAGTTGCGGCCCGTGAAATACCGGCGCCCCCGATAATCCGCACCAACCGGCTTTCTCCAAAGCATCACTTTTGCAGGAAATGGTGAGTTTAGGCGTGGCGACATTCGGTGGAAAGAACTCCCCCATCACCGGTATTTTTTCGCGCAATCCCGATCCAGCTTCCTTACCGATAGCCGGATAGCCATAACCGCTCCACTGTTCATGGCTTTTTGGATCGCGTGACGCCAATAGGTCTGAGGAAAGCGACATGTTTGGTGGGGTTTGGCACCTGAGAATGGCCATGTCGTGTTCATCGCTGCCCCAAACAATTTCGGTGACATTCGTATCGACATGCTTTGAATCCGGCCATTCAATCGCAATAGGCACCGCCTTATCACGCTCATCAAAAACAACGACGTGGCGTGCTGTCAATACCAACCCCTCAGCGATGGGATAACCAGTGCCAATAGCGCGCTTGCCATCCTTTTTCGTCGGCAGAATCTTTGCAATCAGCTTGGTATCCATAATTAATCCCCGCTAAATGCCTCGGTTATTCATCACCTGACAACAATAGTTTACTGGGCTCACCCGTCTGCGGGTCCGGATTCTTCACATCCACCGGTTGTAAACTTAATTTGATCTTATGCGTAGCTGCACTTTTATAAGCGGCTGACGCTTCAGCATCGATGCCGCCCAACACCCAGAAATTAAATTTACCGCCAGCTTTTCCACCGACTGATTTTTCGACCACCATTTGCAATTCCACTTCTACGCTATTGACGTTAAAGCGGATGGTTTCAGCCTCCCCATGCATCGAAGCCGTCACCAAACTTTGTCTCAGCTCTTGAATCACTTCCGCCAAATTCAGCTTGTCATTCTCGTTCATAGCCGCTCCCTTCGTCATTTATTTAAAGTGTTGGGCGTAACCGACTGTGTTTTACCAATTCGTTATCGGGCGCCTTTCTGAGCGCTCTGAATTGTCTTTGAACTCAATCTCCCCAACAGTTATCTTTCCCGTGCTCCAGCGATACGCAGCGCCGGAGCACGGAAACAATGACCGATAAAAAAACTAAGCCAATTTCGGCTTTATCGCGGTCATCAACATGTCCACGCCTTCACGATAAGGCGAATGCACATCGCTGAATCCGAGAGATTGCAGGGTGGATATGACGGCTGGCACATGCATGATGTGGTCCGGTGATTCGTCGCTCAGCAAATGTACCACCCAGTCTTCCAAAAGATCGTAACGCTGCAGTTCCCCAAAGGTCTTGAACCAATGGCGAATGTCGGCTTGCGTGGAAGCCAAATGCCGCGCGGGATCATCGATAGCGAAGCGGTCGCCGTTTGCGAACAATCCACCCGGTTTAAGCACGCGCCAGATTTCGGCAAAGACTTGATCCCGATAGTCATTCAGAAAATTATGAATAGCATAATTCGAGGCCACAACCTCAACGCTGGCGTCCGGTTGCTGCTGTAAAAAGGCTAGCGCATCGCTCTCGATGAATTCGACACGACCGTTGTCGACATACTCCGCCAAATTCGCGCGCGCCTGCGTAAGCATTGCCGCTGAGGCATCGAAAGCGCGCAGATGCAGGTCCTCGCGCTGAGTAAGCAAGGACCGCGTGCTCAGTCCTGTGCCGCAGCCGATCTCAAGCCCCTGTATGCTATTGCCGGGATGCCATGCGGCGACTGTCTCGCCGAGCTTTTGCGTCAGCACCACGACATTGGGACACATCATACCGAGAAAATCGTACTCTTCACCGATGCGGCCGGTAAACGGATTCTGTGCGGTTAAAGAAGGCATCACGGCATTTTCATTCAAATTCATAAATAGCGTCCCGGTTTGTTTAATAAATACGCGCTGGTGCTTGATTGCAGCGGGCAGGAAGGAGTGTGTGGATTTCGTATTTTTGCTCTGAAATTATAATCAGATAAACGCGCTACGGATACCGAGCCACCCACTTCCCCACACGCTGGCATCCTTCGCGTTATCTTCTAGCCGCTAACCTCGATAAATCGCAGTCAACACGCCAAGTTTTAGGATACACGCCTTGTTTCGCATAACGATGAAAACGCGAATGGGGCCAATCTTTAAGCGTTCTAATCCAGCCATGCGTGACCGGATTTCGATGAATGTGGCGGACATGCTGCCGCTAATTCGATACAGCGTTATTGTCATATAAACCCGGCAATATTTTGTTATGATCTGACCCATGTAGTCTGCTCTCTGCCTAGAATACTGGCTTGGCCCTTAAATTCCCGGCATTCTTCGTTGCCGCCTGCCGCGGCGCTAATCTACTTGAACCGCTGGACTGCCTGCTGCATGAGAGCGACGATATTGACGGGTTGAATTGGTCATCAAACTAAAGGTTTAGACCTCTTGGGAAAATGATTTTCAAGCGCTTTTAAATTGGAGAAATACGTTATGTCTAAATTACGATTTGTTGTTTCCACGTTGGCATTGGCTTGGCTACCCAATGCTCAGGCGGCCTACAGCGGTAGTCTGTCGTTTGTTCAACCTACGGGCACTGTCGTTGCAACCGATAACATTCCGATTTGGTTGAAACTAAGTTTGGACGCCACATCGGATCCCTTGGTTTTTTCCAGCACAGGTGGCGGTAACCCGCCGTTTGGCATCAATCCGGCCAACTACCCAAGCAGCTTTACTTACTATGATTCAAACACTAGCCAAAGCAGATACATAGACAATGGCGTACTTATCACCGTGGATAGTATTTCTTTGAGTACTTCTATAGGTTGTGCCGGTACATTTCTGGCCGATAGCTGCTCTTCCGGACCTTACGAATTCAATTTCGACTCCAGCCCGAACAGTATCCTAAGTAAGCAAAATATCGCCTTAAACCCTGGCGATAGCGTTGAGTATTTGCTTGGCGAATTTACCCCGAAAAATGGCGCAGCCGCAGCCGGCGAATACGAGTTTTATGCGTCGGGATTGAGTCTATATTTTTACGGTACGGTTAGGGCTCCGAAATTAGATGAAAACGGTGCACCGGTTCTGGATGGGAACGGAGATCCGATTTTGGAGGATTTTGTTAACGCCGACGGTAGCCTGGAAATCGCCAGCACCGCATGTGCAGCGCAACCCGATCCAACTTGCTCAGAGAAATTTGCGCGGACAGTCGTCGCAGCTCCCGTGCCTGTGCCCGCCGCGTTTTGGTTATTTGGTTCAACCCTGCTCGGTTTTGTCGGCTACCGCCGGCGCAATATCTTTACGCGGTCTGTCTGAGTCTTAGTTAAAGCACGTCTGTCTTCGTAAATACTCCAAGCCGCCAGCCCTTATATATGCTGGCGGTGTGGGGGTTTGCAGCCAAATAGTTCAGGTTGCGCGCCGGCGTTACCTGACACTTCCGCCTGTCGAAATGATCAAGCCCCATAACAGTGCATGCGTTTAAACCAGCCGAGGATTGGTATCTGGAGGCTATTCTCTGCTACCATTCAAATCGGTCGAGGCGGGATTGCTTGGCCGTAAATGGATTTCGGTTTTGCAGGGCAGCCTCTATGCATTATCGAGCAAACCACTATCGATGAGGCGCAATATCAGAGGGACAATAATGGACAAACTTACAGCACTTTCTTTAAGCATCGGCGTATTGGCAGGCGTAGCCACATTTTTGGCGGTGGGACCGGCCAGCGGCGTGTTCTTTATCTGGGCCGCCACCATTGCCTGGGCAGCGTATTTTTTCTTGGGTGCGACCAAAGAAGCCTTTAAAAATACTATCGTCTGCGGCATTTTCGGCGTATTCATGGCCTGGGTAACGGCGATTATCTTGACCGGGATTTCGCCGGACACTGCCTTAGGTTTTCCAACAATGGCCGCCATTACGGTGACTTTTGCGGTCGTGGTGATGTGCCTGGCCGCCAATTTTCCGCAATTGGCAACCATTCCTGCCAGCGTCTTAGGCTATTCATCCACGTTTGCCTACTTATTGCAAACCCCGGACAAGTTGACGCAAGAAGTCTTGTTCGGCGCATCGCTGAGCAATCCTTTGCTGGTGATTTCAATCTCAATTGTAGTGGGTACTTATTTTGGTCAGCTTTCCGCGCAATTAGCGGCTAAGTGGACTAAAGAGTAACCACATTTTTAGGCTGAACCGTCGGGCTTACCGGCAAACACCCACTCCGATTGTTCGGCAAAAATAGGCGGAATGTAAAAACTCCGCCTAACTATCAAAAAGATTTCGGTCGTTTAATCATCGTTCCGTTCAGAAATCTCCGGCTCCCAGCGAGGAACGCGAGTGCCGATTTCCCTCCCCTGAGTTTCGCTGCTCGCAGCCCCGGGATTAGCCGCAAATTGCCAATTCATTCTGTTTTAGGCGAAAATGGCACGTTACGCATAGCTCAGTCTCTTTCGGAATAAGCAATCAGATTGCTCATAAGCCGCGCGACCAGCTTATGCACAAAGGCCATTTTTTAAAGACGCACGGGGTGTCGCTATCGCTCTACCCTGTCTACGAAGTTAGCTTGGTCAGATACAGCTACAGGACGCATCGAGAACAACAAAAATCATGTCTACCCATTCAAGACACATCCAATTAATGGATACCACGCTGCGCGACGGCGAACAAACCCAGGGCGTGGCGTTTACGCCGATGGAAAAAGTCAGCATCGCCAAAGCTTTGTTGCAGTTTTTGCGCGTTGACCGCATAGAAGTCGCTTCGGCGCGGGTTTCGGAAGGCGAGAAGGAAGCAGTCAGCCTGATCAACCAATGGGCGCAACAAGAAGGTTTTGCCGAGCGTGTGGAAGTGCTGGGCTTTGTCGATCATACCCGCAGCGTGGACTGGATCAAGTCGACCGGCGGCAAGGTGATTAACCTGCTGGCCAAGGGCAGCGAGAAACATTGCCGCGAGCAACTCGGCAAAACCCTGGACCAGCATAGTGCCGATGTGCTGCAAACCATTACCTATGCCCACCAGCAAGGCCTGAAGATCAATGTTTATCTGGAAGATTGGTCCAACGGTTACAAAGACAGCCGGGATTATGTTTACGGCTTGATGGAACGCTTGCAACAAGCCCCGATCAGCCATTTCATGCTACCCGATACCTTGGGCGTGATGGCGCCTGACGAAGTTTTCGCCAGCTTCAGCGATATGTGCCAGCGCTACCCAGCCCTGCAATTTGATTTCCATCCGCACAACGATTACGGCTTGGCGACCGCCAACGTGATGGCAGCGGTGCGGGCCGGCGTCAGCGCGGTACATTGCACGGTCAACTGCTTGGGCGAACGGGCCGGCAACGCTTCCATCGCCGAAGTGGCGGTGGTACTGCGCGATAAAATGGCGATGGAATTGTCCGTGGACGAGAGCCATTTGGTGCGCATCAGCGAGATGGTGGAAAACTTCTCCGGCAAGCGCGTCGCCGCCAATGCGCCCATCGTCGGTGCCGACGTGTTCACCCAAACTGCCGGCATCCATGCCGATGGCGACCAGAAAGGCGGTTTGTATAAAACCAAGCTCGGCCCTGAACGCTTTTCCCGTATCCGCAGTTATGCATTGGGCAAAATGAGCGGCAAAGCCTCCTTGAAAAAAAATCTGGAGCAGTTGGAGCTGGATCTGTCGGAAGAAGACCAGAAGAAGGTGCTGGCGCGCATCGTCAGTATCGGCGATTCCAAACAAACCATTACCACCGACGACCTGCCGTTCATCATCGCCGACGTGCTGGAAAGCAAGAGCTATCAGCACATCAAATTACTGGCTTGCTCGATCAACAGTGGCCTGGATTTGCCGTCTACAGTCAGCATCCGCGTAGATGTCAAAGGCGAGAAACACCAGACCACCGGGGCCGGCAGCGGCGGTTTCGACGCCTTTATCGACGCCATCGGCAAGGTATTGCAACATTACGAATACACCTTGCCGACGCTGGCCGATTTCGAAATCCGCATCCCCAAAGGCGGCCACACCAGCGCTTTGACCGAATGCGTGATTACCTGGGATTGCGGCACCGAACTGCGCAAAACCCGCGGCGTACACGTCAACCAGGTGTTTGCCGGGATTTTAGCGACCATCAAGTTGATCAACATCCAGTTGCATGAAAAGGCCAATAGCCCGCAAGCATAGATGATCCAGCCGAAAATGGTCAGCAAACAGCAAGGCAATCCCCAATCCATGCAGCCCGTCACTACCGTTATACTGCTCGCCAACTAATCAGCTAAATGTTCGCAACAAATACTGGGAGACTGAGTTGCTTAAAGAAATCAAATTAGTCGGCTGGAAAAGCTTTTCCGACAGTACGCTGTATATCGATCCACTCACGATCATCATCGGCGCCAATGCCAGTGGCAAATCCAACACCTTAGATGCCCTGTTATTTTTGCAGCGAATCGCTTCAGGCGTTGGTATTTTTCAAGCTATCAATGGTGATGTGAATTTACCTCCAATTCGCGGTGGCATCGAGTGGATTTGTAATAAGCCGGCAAAAAATTTTTTACTGATCGTCACTGTGGAAGGCGATAGTGAAAACCAAGATTTTCGATATCAACTCGAAGTGCAAGTCAATGGCATCAAGGCTGAAGTCGTTCACGAAGAATTAGTGTCGTTGAAATATGGTGCGCGAAGTACCGCGCCGAAAGAGACCAGACTTTTTTATACCCAACCTCCCGAGCCTCATGCTCCAGGCATCCCTGCGTACTTTTCCAAAGGCAGCCAGGGGAGAGGTAAGCGTATAGATGTCAACCGTTCCCACGCTGTGCTACTACAAGCCGATGTCTTTTCTCTTCGCAAGGAAGTCCAGGAAGGTATTAAACAGGTACTCACACAATTGCAGCAAATATTTGTGTTCGATCCCGTCCCCAGTCATATGCGTGATTACACTCCGTTCTCCGAGAAGCTAAAAGCGGATGGCTGCAACATCGCCGGAGTATTGGCTGCGCTCGACACGCCCCGCAAGGAGGAAGTCGAAAAGACATTAACAGCCTATCTTCGGGAGTTACCAGAACGGGACATTCAGCGGGTTTGGACCGAGCCGGTTGGAAAATTCCAGACCGACGCCATGCTTTACTGTGAGGAAGGTTGGTCAGGTAATGTTTCCCATACCGTCGATGCTCGCGGTATGTCAGACGGTACCTTACGCTATTTGGCCATTGTGACGGCCATGCTAACCAGAACGCCTGGAAGTTTATTGGTGGTTGAAGAGGTGGATAATGGTTTGCACCCTTCACGCGCGCATGTGTTGATCGAGATGCTGCGCACCCTGGGCAAATCGCGCGGAATTGACGTTATCGTCACCACCCACAATCCCGCTTTGTTAGATGCTGCGGGGGCCCGTATGGTCCCTTTTATTACGGTGGCGCACCGAGATACGCAAACCGGTTCCAGCCTTTTAAGTCAACTTGAGGATATTCAACAATTACCGAAGTTGATGGCCAGCGGATCGTTGGGTCAACTTTCGACCGACGGACGAATCGAAGCGGCGCTCAAACAAGAGGCATTTTCATGAGGAAGGTATTGATTTTAGATACCAGCATTCTCTGTGTTTGGCTGAATGTTCCTGGAAAGACCGATTGCGGGCCGGACCAGGATAAATGGGATAGTCATCGCGTCGCTGAAAAAATACAAGCCGAAGAGGAGGATAAGACAATTTTCGTTCTGCCATTAGCAACGATCATCGAAACTGGAAATCACATTGCTCAAGCCCAACATAGTCGGCGGGATCGCGGGTTAGCTTTGGCGGATTTGATGATCAAAAGCGCTAATGAAGAAACACCCTGGGCGGCGTTTTCACAGCAATCTGAATTGTGGTCCCCTAAAAAATTGATTGGTTTAGCGCAAAACTGGCCCGATTTGGCCAATCAAAAGTTGTCATTGGGCGACGCCACTATAAAGGACGTCGCCGAATTTTATGCGAACATGGGCTATCGTGTGGAAATATTGACCGGCGATGCGGGCTTGAAAGCCTATCAACCCATAGAACCTATGGAACGTCCCCGGCGTGAGCGGCATAAGTAATAATTACAACTGATCAAATGCGTTAACTACGGCAAATAAGCCGGCTGCCGATCAGTTTTTGCCACCGCTTTGCTTTTTTACTATCGCCTTTGAGAAATTTTTCTACAACGTCCACGCTTTTTTCTCGGTCATTGGACAAAATAACGCCAAAGTTTTCACTCGGCGCTAAAACAATGCAGCTCCGCGAGAGAATGAACGAGAATAATGCTCGGATGTTTAGGTTTGGAGCCGCAGGGTTTTATAAAATTTCTTTATCAATTCAGCTCGGTCGTCGAGCAATGACGAAATTTTCTTGATCGTTCTCGTTCGGAGCTCGGCAGTTTCGGAAAATTTCTAACCAGTGCTGCTCTTAACACGAGCGTCGGAGAAAATTACTCGGTTTTCCGGCATCGATGGGTTATTCAAGTCCTATGAGACGTGTTTTCTTCCCTGTGAATTAACAAAAAACGACTACAAATTCCGTCCCAATCAAGCTTTTCCTGCGTTTGTCAGCAAAGCCGTTTTTCAGGAGAAGCGTGGCGGCCAATCTGCTAAAATTCGCTGTTTATTTTTCGATAGAAATTCCTGATTTAACGCTTTAATCACTCAGCACCCACCATCTCATGAAAAACTACAAAATCGCAGTTCTGGCCGGCGACGGCATCGGCCCTGAAATCACCGCGGAAGCCATCAAGGTTTTGAAAGTCATCGAAGAACGTAACGACGTTAGCTTCGAGCTGATGCCGGCTTTGTTCGGCGCCTGCGCTTACTTCGCAACCGGCGATGCTTTCCCGCAAGCCACCATCGACATTTGTGATCAAGCCGACGCTATCCTGAAAGGCACGATAGGCTTGAATCACGAAGAATCGAAGAAAATTCCGGTCGACAAACAACCCGAGCGTGGTGCTCTGTTGCCGCTACGCCGCCGCTATAACACCTACGCCAACTTTCGCCCGGTTTTCCTGCCGAGGTCGTTGGCGCATTTCTCGCCGCTGAAGCCGGAAGTGATCGGCGATGGCATCGATTTGATTATGGTGCGCGAGCTGGTCGGCGGCCTGTATTTCGGCCAAAAAGAAGCGGGAGTCAACGAGCAAGGCCTGCGTTACGTGCGCGAAACCCTGGAATACGACGAGGAACAAATTCGTCGCATCATGCACCAGGCCTTCAAACTGGCGCAAAAACGCCGCAAATTGCTGCACAACATCCATAAAAGCAACGTGCTGAAATCCAGCGTATTGTGGAACGAGGTGATGGAAGAAGTCGCCAAAGAATACCCGGACGTTCAAGTCGTCAATTATCTGGTCGATTCGGCCGCCACTGCACTGTGTCTGAAACCGACCCAATTTGACGTGATGGTGATGGAAAACATGTTCGGCGACATTCTCAGCGACCAGGGCGGCGGCATTTTGGGCTCGCTGGGCCTGATGCCGTCAGCGTGTATCGGTCCGGACAAAGCTTACTACGAACCTTCGCACGGTTCGGCGCCGGACATCGCCGGCAAAAACATCGCTAATCCATACTCGATGATCGGTTCGGTGGCGATGATGCTGGAAAACAGTTTTGGCATGGAAGCGGAAGCGAAAAACGTCTGGGCGGCCATGCAGGGCGTATTTGCCGACGGCTACTCTACCGCCGACTTATCCAAACCCGGTAGCGGCGTGACGATGATCAGCACCGTTGAATTTGGCGACAAAGTGGTGGCAAAGCTACGGGAAATGCCTAAAGTCTAATAAGGGCTTGCCATACGATAACGCGGCGTAGGCTGCGTTATCTTTGCTTCTACAAGCCTCGTATCCCAGTCGCTGATGTTTGCGGAAAAGCACTAAGCGCGTGTGATTAAAACAGCATCCGCCACGATCCCTACTTTTTCGCAAATGCTTTAGTCCCTTACCCACTCTTCAACCAAACGGCTGGGTATATGCGGAGATTCGCTGGATTGCGGGTGGTTTTTGCCGGCGATGACACAATAGATCACGCGCAGGGTGTCTGCCAGTAATAGCCAGGTGATCAGCATGAATAAGCTGGTTAAGCCGGCATTCAAATAGTCATTGAAGATCAAATGGGGCGCGTTTTTCACTTGCTCGGCGGGGAGAGCGCCGTTGGCGAGTCGGGCGGATAAATCCGCGGCATGCGATAAAAATCCCACCCGCAAATCGGCGGCAAACAATTTTTCCCAAGCGGCGGTGCTGGTGACGATAATCAACCAGGCCAAGGGGGTTGCCGTTACCCAAACGTATTTCAGTTTGTCCGACTTCACCAAGATTGTGGTGGCCACGCATAAGGCAATTGCCGCCAGCATTTGGTTGGCAATACCGAATAAAGGCCACAGGCTGTTGATACCGCCCAAGGGGTCGATGGTGCCCATGTACAGAAAATAGCCCCAAGCGCCCACTACCAATCCACTGGTCAACAAGATGCTAGGGTAGCTGTTGGTTTTCGCCAGACCCACATTACCCAGAATGTCTTGCAGCATGAAGCGGGCGACGCGAGTGCCTGCGTCCAGAGTGGTCAAAATGAATAAGGCCTCGAACATGATCGCAAAGTGGTACCAGGCCGCGAGCAGGTGCTCGCCGAACACCTGCGCGAACAAACTTGCCATACCTACCGCCAGCGACGGCGCGCCGCCGGTACGGGCGAACAGCGTGGATTCGCCCATGGTTTTGGCCAGGGTCTGCATCTGCTCGACGCTCACCGGAAAGCCCCAGCTGCTGATCTTGGCGACGGCATCCGCCGCTTCTTTACCGACAATGCCAGCCGGGCTGTTGATGGCAAAATACACGCCAGGCTCCAACACCGATGCGGCAATCATGGCCATGATGGCGACGAAGGATTCCATCATCATCGCCCCGTAGCCAATGAAGCGGGCGTCTTGCTCGTTAGCCAGCAATTTGGGCGTAGTCCCGGAGGAAATCAGCGCATGAAAGCCGGAAATGGCTCCGCAGGCGATGGTGATAAACACAAACGGAAACAGTTTGCCGCCGAAAATCGGCCCCGTGCCGTCGATGAATTGGGTGAGCGCCGGCATTTTCAATTCCGGGCGTAACACGACGATAGCAACTGCCAACGCGGCGATGGTACCCAGTTTCATAAAGGTGGACAAATAGTCGCGCGGCGCAAGTAAAAGCCAGACCGGCAATACCGCCGCCGCGAAGCCGTACAAAATGACCATAACCGCCAATTGCGGGGCGTCGTAATCAAACCAGCTGCGTATTGTCGGACTATCATCGATCCAGCCGCCGCCGAGGACCGCAAATATCAACAACGAGACCCCGATTAAAGTGGCCTCCAACACCCGGCCCGGTCTTAAATGGTGTAAGTAACAGCCCATCAGTACGGCTATCGGAATAGTAGCCGCTACTGTGGAAGTGGCCCAAGGGCTGTGTTTCATGGCATTCACGACCACCAACCCCAGTACCGCGATCAGGATCACCATAATCATCATCACGCCTATCATGGCTGCGGTGCCGCCAATAGCGCCCAACTCGTCTTTCGCCATTTGCCCTAGTGAACGGCCATCCCGGCGGATCGAGAAAAATAGCGTTACAAAATCCTGTACACAGCCGCCAAGCACTGCTCCCACCAGTATCCAAAGGGTGCCTGGCAGATAGCCGAATTGGGCGGCCAAGGTCGGCCCGATTAAGGGGCCGGGACCCGCGATTGCTGCAAAATGGTGCCCGAACACCACCCATTTATGGGTAGGCATAAAGTCGCGGCCGTCGTCGAAACGCTCTGCGGGGGTGGCGCGGCTTGGGTCCAACACCAAAACTTTGGTCGCGACAAATGCGCTATAGAAACGATAACCCAGCGCGTAAATACAAATCGCCGCGACGATCAGCCACATGCTATTAATGGATTCGCCGCGTTGCAAAGCAATGCCGCCGACGGCGAAGGCGCCGGTCAGGGCGACGCAAGCCCAGAAAAAAATGGACGGTACTTGTTTGTTGGGGCCAGACATGGCGAGTTCCTTTGGATTGTAATCGGTGTACTGCGTGATAGAGTTCGCAAAATGGTAGCATGTCAGCGTCAATTGCTGTTGGCGGATTAGCTCGGAAACCTACTGTTTTGAACAGTTTTACCGTCAATTCGCCACCGCCATTGGCTGGTTTTGTTCAATTGGATTGAATAGGCCTTAGCCGCTGACTTGCCGGCGTATAATTAAGACTTGCTATCCATTACAGATAAAGGAGGACGAGAAGATGAACAGAACGATTTTCAGCGGTTTATGTTTGGCTGTTTTGACTTTAATGCCGTTTGGCTGGGCTTTCGCGGAAGCCCAACCGACTGCTAAACCCGAACATGGCGAATACCGCGACTGGCGTTTGTTGGGTGTATCTTTGCGCCACGACAAAAACAGCATGCGCGCCATTGTCGGTAACCATGTGGCTATCGCCGCCGCACGTGCAGGTAAAGTCAAACCATGGCCGGACGGCAGCATCATCGCCAAAATTAAGTGGGGCGAAAGAAAGCATCCGAATTGGGAACAAGCGACTGTGCCAGGCGAATTCACCGCTGCGGAAGCGATGGTGAAAGACAGCAAGAAATACGCTGATACCGGCGGTTGGGGTTTCGGCATTTGGGAAGGGAAAACCTTAAAAATGCTGGATCAAGAAAAATCCGCGCCGTGTTTCGCTTGCCATTTGCCCATGAAAGACAGCGACTACGTTTATACCCTGCCTAATCTCCAATAAACGCGGTTTTTTGAGACAAGAGGCGGTTCATTCGCCTCTAGTTGGGCTACCCATCAAACTGCCGACATGGGCGGCAACACTGTTAGCCAACGCGCTTAAATTGTATCCGCCTTCCAATGCTGAAATGATTCGCCCCTGGCAGCAGGCATCGGCGATGCAAAGCAATTCATCGGTAATCCAGCGATAGTCGTCTTCCACTAGGCCAAGTGATGCTAAAGGGTCGTCTCTGTGGGCGTCGAAACCGGCGGAAACCAAAATCAGTTCGGGGTTGAATGTTTTCAGTGCCGGCAAAATGGACTGGCGGTATTTATCCCGAAAAACCTCGCCGCCGCTGCCGGTGGGTAGGGGAACATTGATAATGTTCCCGACACCGCATTCCGAGGGATGGCCGGTGCCGGGGTAATGCGGCCATTGATGGCTGGACGCATACAGCACTTGCGGCTGTTCGCAAAAAGCCGCTTGGGTGCCGTTGCCATGGTGCACGTCAAAATCCACGATGGCTATCCTGGTCAGGCCGTAGCGGCTGCGGGCATATTCGGCGGCGATGGCGATATTGTTGAACAGGCAAAACCCCATCGCATAATCCGGCATGGCATGGTGGCCGGGAGGGCGGGTAGCGCAAAAGGCCCTGGCGTTTTGGCCGGTGCAAATTCTATCGACGGCATCGCACACTGCGGCCACCGCGCGCAGAGCCGCTGGTTTGGAGCCGGGCGATACCACGGTATCCGCGTCAAAATTGGCGTAGCCTTGTTCAGGGATGGTTGATAGCACTTTCGCTATCATGGCTTTGCTGTGTATCAAGCCAATCTTATCTTGGATATCGGTGGGAATATCGGGTGCGATTCTTTGCAATTGTGCAAATTGGGGTGCCGACAACGCTTGTTCGATCACATGGAGCCGGTCGATGCTCTCTGGATGGGCTACGCCGGTGTCGTGGCCCAAAAAATCCGGGTGACTATAGTAAAGTGTGCGCATAAGCTTACTCCTGCGGATGTTGCTTAAAGTCGTATCTTTATCGGATTGGCTTCGGCAGTGTATATCCCTTGCGCAAATATATCTATAAATATTAATTGGTTAGCAAATTTTTATTGCGCTGAGTTTTTGTGCTGGAGTATAGCGGCACGGGGTCTTTCGTGGACAATCAACCGCTGCGGGTGATGGTGTCGGCCGTGGAAGAGCTTTGCAGGAATCGCTTGGCCTCAAGCGATTCCGCATGATTTCGACTTAAAAGATTGGCTATGAATGAGCTTTCAAAGTTCTCTAGTCTGACTAAAATGAATGTCGGGCCAACGCTCTTCGGTCAATTGCAAATTCACCCGACTGCTGGCCAGATAAACCAAATAGCCGCCGCCATCTTCGGCAAGATTTTCAAAGGCCTTGTTCTTAAACTCTTCCAGTTTGGCCGGATTTTTCGCGCTGACCCAACGCACCGTATTGATAGGCGAAACGTCGTAAGCACATTCCACGTTGTATTCGTTTTTTAGACGATGGGCGGTGACATCAAACTGCAAAATACCCACCGCACCAAGGATTAAATCGTTGTTTTTCAGTGGGCGGAACAGCTGGGTAGCGCCTTCTTCGGTCAATTGAATCAAACCTTTTTGCAGCGCTTTGGCACGGAGCGGATCTTTTAACACCACGCGGCGAAACAATTCCGGCGCGAAGTAAGGGATACCGCCGAATTTCAAGACTTCGCCTTGGGTAAAGGTGTCGCCGACTTGAATAGTGCCGTGGTTATGCAAGCCTATGATGTCGCCGGCATATGCTTCCTCGACGTTTTTACGGCTGTCCGCCTGAAAGGTAATGGCGTTGGCGACCTGGATGTTTTTGCCAATCCGCACATGATTGACCTTCATACCTTTATCGAATTTGCCGGAACAGATTCTTAAAAAAGCCACGCGGTCGCGGTGCGCCGGATCCATATTGGCTTGGATTTTAAACACAAAGCCGGTGAATTTTTCTTCATCGGGCATCACTTCGCGTTGCTCGGCTTGGCGTGATCTAGGACCGGGCGCGTATTCCGCAAAGGCGTCCAGCAATTCGATGATGCCGAAGTTATTGATCGCCGAACCGAAAAACACCGGCGTTTGTTGACCCGCCAAATATTTAGCATGATCGAATTCGTGGCTGGCGCCTTTGACCAGTTCGATCTCGTCGCGCAATTCTTCCGCCTGGTAACCCAGCAATTCGTCGAGCTTGGGATTGTTCAAGCCTTTGATGACTTCGGCCTTGGCGATACGACCGCCGTGGTGCGGACTGAACAGCAATATCTCATCTTTATACAGCTGATAAACCCCTTTAAAGCGTTTGCCCATACCGATTGGCCAGGTCATGGGCGTGCATTGAATTTTTAGCACGCTTTCAACTTCGTCAAGCAGTTCGATCGGCTCACGGCCTTCGCGGTCCAACTTGTTGATGAAGGTCAGGATCGGTGTATCCCGTAGCCGGCAGACTTCCATCAATTTGATGGTCCTATCCTCTACGCCTTTCGCCACGTCGATCACCATCAACGCCGAGTCTACGGCTGTTAATGTCCGGTAAGTATCTTCGGAAAAGTCCTCATGGCCCGGTGTATCGAGCAAATTGATGATGCAATCGTTGTGCTCAAACTGCATCACCGAGGTGGTTACGGAAATGCCCCGCTCCTTTTCCATTTCCATCCAGTCGGAAGTGGCATGGCGCGCGGCTTTGCGACCTTTGACCGAACCGGCTAACTGAATCGCACCGCCGAACAGCAGCAATTTTTCAGTGATGGTGGTTTTACCGGCGTCGGGGTGGGAGATAATGGCAAAAGTGCGGCGTCGCTTGTATTCAGGGAATTCCATTGATTGCTTTATTTAAATTTGCATAGTTGTGTACGCAGTGACGTACAGAAAATTAAAAGTACACTTCCGGCAATGCAATAGGTGTTGCCGAAAAATCTTGGAATTATATCGTAGATTCTTCCCAGGCGATGACGTCGTCCGAATCCCCGAATTGCCGCAAATTAAAATTAACCCAAGGGGTCATTAAAAACGGGTCATTGCCTTAGATTATCGGTTGATTTTTGCCATGCGCGGATTGGTTTATCGCAGGATTAATGGTTAAACAGCCGATGGCTAGCGATGCTCTGCGCGCAAGCCTTAACTTTAGGAAATTGACGGGGCACATTCGGCCAATTCGCTATTAATCGCCACCACCGCCTTTTTTAACCATCATGCCCTTACTCGGGTTATAGCCCATGATCGCCGCGCCCATAAACAGCAAAAACGCCGCGCCGGTAAAGAGTAAGGCCTGTTGATTAAACTGCTCGTACAAAGCAAAACGAATCAACTCCACCGCTTGCGAGAACGGGTTGTATTGCGCCAGGGTTGACAACAATTCGCTGGACTCCTTGATCTTCCACAACGGATACAAAGCGGTGGACATGAAGAAAAGCGGGAAAATTACAAAATTCATCACCCCGGCAAAGTTCTCCAATTGTTTGATGAACGAAGACAGCAGCAAGCCCAATGCGCCCAACATCATACCGGCCAGCACCAGGGCCGGCAAAATCCAGACATAGCCCATCAGCGGCGCTTGAATGTCGTACAACCAGGCGATGCCCAGGAAGGCATAGGATTGCAGCACACCCACCGCAGTCCCGGCTATCAGTTTGCTGCACAATAAAAACCAGCGCGGCAGCGGGCAGACCATCAACATGCGCATACTGCCCATCTCCCGGTCATAGACCATCGACAACGAGCTTTGCATACCGTTAAACAGCAGAATCATGCCCAATAAGCCGGGGGTGATGTAAACCTCGTAGAGGATATAAGTTTCATAGGGCGGCGCAATGGCGATACCCAACGCGGCGCGGAAGCCGGCGGCGAAGACGAACAGCCACACCAGCGGCCGCACCAAAGCGGAAACGAAGCGTTCGCGCTGATGTAAAAAACGCAGCAATTCGCGGCCAACGATGCCGACCGTCGCCCGCCAGTAATGTAACAGCCTCATGCTTGCGATCCTTGAGTCAGTTTTTGGAATACCTGGCCGGGATCGGCCCAACCGGTGCTCTGCAATATCTCCGAGAGTTTGCCGCTGGCTTTGACCTGGCCCTTGTGTAAAACAATCAAGCTATCGTCGGCGGCAATCTCGTCAATCAAATGCGTGGCCCACAGCACGGCTAGATTTTGCTGTTTCACCAAGTCATGTACATGACTAACAATAGCCTGCCGGCTGGGCATATCCAGTCCAACCGTCGGCTCGTCTAGCAGCAGCAAACTGGGTTTGTGCAGCAAGGCGCGGGCGATTTCCACTCGGCGCTTGTGGCCGCCATTCAATTGCCTGACCTTTTCGCCGCGGCGTTCGAACATAGCCAGACGCTCCAGCTCTTCTTGGATACGCTTATCGGCGGCTTTGCGGCCGATGCCGTGTAAAGCCGCGTGATAGCGCAGATTTTGTGTGACCGATAAATCAGGGTCCAAAGTAGTCTGCTGAAACACCACACCCAAGCGCGCCAAAGCTTGCAAACTTTGCTTTTTTAGATCAAAACCGCACAGCTCAATGCGCCCTTCCCTGGCATCGTAAAGCCGAGTGATCAAGGAAAACAGCGTGCTTTTGCCTGCACCGTTAGGGCCGAGCAAGATGGTGCATTCGCCTGACTGCACGTTAAAACTCACGGCATCCAGCGCTTTTTTCGCGCCGTAAGCAAAACTCAGGTTTTCGACGGCCAACGCATTCCCGGTCATGGTTTAACCGCCACGCCCCAAGGGTAACGACCCACCGCTACCGATTTGGTCACTTTATGGTTTTCCAGATCGATGATCGACACGTCATTACTAACGCCATTGGTGGTGTATAGACGTTTTTGATCCGGCGAAAACGCTAGATTCCAAACCCGTTGCCCCACCAGCAAAAACTTCTCCACTTTATAGGTTTGGGCGTTGATCACCGCGACGCGATTGGCTGGCCCCATCGCCACGTAACCGTAGCGGCGCTCCTTATCGACCGCGATGCCCACCGGCTGAATCTGATCGCTACTGACACCTTGTACGTCCAGTTTGATGTTCTGCACGATCTGTTTGGATGCCGCATCGATAATCGTCAGCGTGCCGGCCATTTCCGAAGTAGCCCACAATTGCTGGCTATCGTCGGTAAACGTCACCGCGCGTGGCCGCGGATCGACCAGCGTGTTATCCGCAATTTGCCGGCTATTGGTATCGATCCAGTGCAGCATATTGGTGGTTTCCGAAGCACTGATGGTCCATTTGTTGTCCGGGCTGACGGTAATGCCTTCCGGCTCCACGCCTACCTTGATTTTACCAACGGCTTTTTTTGCGGCGATGTCGATGACTGTTACTTCCGCGTCATCTTCGTTGGATACGTACATAAATTTGCCGTCCGGGCTTAACGCGAAAGTTTCCGGATCTTCGCCGGACGGTAGTTTGCCAATTTCCTTGAGCGTTTCCGAATCGATCATGCGGATGGTGTTATCGTCGCTGGTAGCAACGAACAGCGTCTTGCCATCCTTGCTAATCGCGATCCCGCGTGGCCGCTGACCGACAGGTACGGTTTTGACTAGTTTGCCTTCGACGGGATCGAGTACCGCAATAGCGTTATCTTTTTCCAGCGTGACGAATACGGTTTCGGCTTGCGCGACCGTCGTAAATAAGATGGCGGCCATTCCGGCCATTTTTATCGGGTGCATAAACTTTTCCTTGGTATGCCTGATGTCATTTTACTGTTCTATTTAGTGTAACGAGAGATAACGCTTCACCAACAAATAGATGTAGTCAGCGGAGATAGATATAAAACCGATAACACGGCCTATCACAAGCAATGCCCTCCCCTGCAGCTGGGAAGTTTAACCCGAAGCTTGACGGGATTACATCCTTTAGCGCGTAGGGAAATTATCCTAATTTATCCAATCCTTAAATATCGCCACCGCGGGTAAAAAACGCTGCACCCTGTACCCTAGAACAATACCGGATCAGCTACTGTCAAGGCGAAGATATGCACAACACTCGCCATTTGTTATTTGCATCGCAAAAACCGGCAGAGGAAGTTGCCAAAAAACTTAATTTGGAAACACAAGATCAATTGCTGTTAAATTCAGGCTGCCAAGGACATAGAAATGAAAATTTACCTAATAACGGAAGACCAACTGGAAAACATTGGAAAAAAGCATGATTCTCTGCTTAAAACCGGAAGCATGTGCGATCTGATGCTGGACATCGCGGCGCAAGCCGATGATGTTCAAACCTTCGATGCCGCATTGGAGTTAGCCAACTGTGAGCTGGATAGATTGGAACTGTTTTTCGATACCTGTGACTTGGTTTGAGTTGATTACTGTCGGTTTCCCGACCAATCACTGTTGCGCAGAGATGATCTTATCTGCAAAAGCAACGCCGGCCCGCTACAACACCCAAACTAAGCTCGCAGCATTCACACTTGCTGTGGCCCGATCCCAAAAACGAACAGCATAGACATGACTGACTTACCCGCGGCGAGCTTGGCGATCAATTGTTAACGATCATCTCATAGGGCCTCTTCTTCCTGGCTGGAATAGAAACCACGAGATACCCCCTTTTTAATGCCGATTCTGCGTCCGCCAGTTCGCGACGATACCTTCCACATCCAGGTCATCCGGGCCTTCGCGCCAGCTGGTGTAGTAATCGACATCGTTACTTTTCGGTTCTGGATTGGGCCGGTAGATTTGCACCCGGGTCGGCAGCGGCGCCGCCTCACCAAGCACTAACGCTTCCCCCCGACCGAGCGAGCTGAGAATATCCGCCAAATCGCCCTCGGCCTCCGGCACGAGGCCGCGAATGTACTGCTGGTCATCCGGATTGGTGGTACGCAGACAAATAAACGAGCTGCATTGCGCCAGCATGGTTTCCGACAGTTCGGTGGGCCGTTGGCTAACCACGCCGATAGAGACCCCGTATTTCCGGCCTTCCTTGGCGATCCGCTCCATCATCCGCTTGGTGCCGTCGAATTGGCCGCCTTTTTCGCGCGGGATATAGGCATGCGCTTCTTCGCAGATTAGCGTGATCGGAAATTCGCGGCGGCGCGGGTTCCAGTAGTTGAATTCATACGCCAACCGCCCGACTTGCGCGGACACCGCCGGCCGCACGTCGGTCGGTACGGAACTGAGATCGACCACCGTGATGTTGGCCTTTTTTTGCCCCAGACCCACGAATTGCCTGAGCAAATCCGCCATGCTGGCCGAGTTGTTGCGTTTTTTGGGTTTTAACAAAAAGTCGTAACGCACGTCGTTGAAACGGCTCTGCATCGTCACCAAAAACTCATCGAACTGGCCGAATAAGGCGCCCTTGGTTTTGCCAAAGTCTTTACGCTCCTCGTTGGCGGCTTTGAATTGCATATACATTTCCGCCAGCGAAAAATAAATCGGCGTGTCTATCGATACCACGCCCAGACCAATGGCTTTGGCTTCCTTACGCTTCAATTGTTGCAGCACTTCGCGCATGAAAGACATCTGCATCGAGGCACCTCGGTCGTCTCTGTCGATAAACAAGTCCACCAGTTCGGCGTAAGACATCATCCAGTACGGCATCTCCAAATCCATCGCATCCACATAATTGACCTGCTCTGCGGGAAACGCCGATTCGATACTGCCATCAGGCCGTTTCCAGCAATATTCGCCGTGCAGATCGAGCATGATCATGTGGGTTTTCGGCATCGCCCGCATGGTGTGCTGGATCAAGCTGGTCACCGTCCAGGATTTACCGGAACCGGACTGGCCGATAATCGCAAAATGCCGGCCAAACAGCGCGCGCGGGTCCAGGCTCAAGTGATAATCCTTGTGACTGGCTAACTGGCCAATGAAGAATTCGTAATCGCGAAATTTGGAAAAAATTGCGTTGATCTCGCTGAGCCCAACCGCATAAACCGCCGCGCCCGGCGTCGGATAATGCCGCACGCCGCGAATGAAGACATTGCTTTCGTTCAACTCGCCGACCGGGATTAAGGCAATAAAACGGTCGGTAGCGCGATTGCCGGCAGCGTCAAAGCGGTCGCGTTCCCACATTTTGAACACCAACGCGAGTACGCCGATATGCGACTGGCGAATAACTACATAAGAACCGATATGGCCGGCCAGGATTTCCTCATCCCCGAGTTTGATGATAGGCGCCGCTGTCGAATGTTCTTCGGTGATACGGGCGTCCATACCGTCGCCTCTGACTTCGGTTAAATGGCCGATCAGGATGTTTTGGGTTTGTTGGGTCATGATGTTCTCTCTGGTAAAGCCGCTGGGCTAAGCTTAGACGATTTTTACGGCCCGTCCCGTCCAGAGCAGTCTAGGCAACCGCCTGGGACAGCACAGCGCTTTTGCGCCAAAATGGCGAACAAATCGCTACAAACGCGACAACATGGCGCTAGGCTCGTAAGAGTAAGTCGTTGAACATTTGACACTTTTGACTGACAAAGCCATACGGTCTGATTATTGCTGTCATCAAACCGGCATCATTTAATATTGCACAAGAGGTGAATATGAAAATCGGCATACCCAAGGAAATCAAACCTAACGAAAATCGGGTATCGGTGGTACCGTCCGGCGTTGCCGCGCTTGTGAGCGCCGGCCATAGCGTCACGATGGAGAGCGGCGCCGGCGTTGGCGCCGGCTTTGAAGACGCGCTATATCAAGCCGCCGGCGCACAGTTGGTGGACGGTCCGGAACCTGTATGGGACTCCGCTGAGATGATTATCAAGGTCAAGGAACCGATAGAACCCGAATGGTCGCGGATTCGTCCCGGACAAACCCTGTTCACCTATTTTCATTTTGCCGCCAATCGCCCGCTAACTGAAGCACATTTGGCATCCGGCGCTACCTGTATCGCCTACGAGACCGTGCAGTTGCCGACCGGCGAGTTACCCTTGCTGACGCCGATGTCCGAAGTAGCCGGCCGGCTGGCGGTGCAAGAAGGCGCGCATTATCTGGAAAAACTGTACGGCGGCCGCGGCATGTTGCTCGGCGGCGTACCGGGGGTATTACCGGCCAAAGTGTTGATTTTGGGCGGCGGGGTAGTCGGCACGCAGGCGGCAAAAATGGCGGCAGGTTTAGGCGCGCAAGTCACGGTAATGGATTTGTCGCTGGAGCGTCTGCGCCAACTTAGCGACATTTTGCCGGCCAACGTGCAGCTGTTGTTTTCCAGCCGTCATGCCATCCTGGAACAAATTCGCACGGCGGACCTGGTCATCGGCGGCGTATTGGTCACCGGGGCCGCAGCACCCAAGCTGATCCGGGCCGACGATTTAAAATCGATGCAACCGGGGGCGGTCATCGTCGATGTCGCGGTGGACCAAGGCGGCTGCGTGGAAACCACCCACCCCACTACCCACGCCGATCCGATTTATGTCATCGACAATGTCGTGCATTATGCCGTTGCCAACATGCCCGGCGCTGTACCGCGCACTTCGACCCTGGCGTTAACCAACGCCACCCTGCCCTATGCTCTACAACTCGCCAATAAAGGCTGGCAACAAGCATTGCGGGACAATTCGGCGTTACTGAAAGGCTTGAATATCGTGGGCGGTAACGTTACTTGCCAAGGGATTGCCGATGCGTTTGGTTTTAATTATTTGCCGCCGGAGCAGTTTCTGAGCTGAACCCATCGCCCAGACCGAACTGTGGTAGGGGTGCGAAGGACACCCGGGATTATGTGGTTTGTAACCAACTTTGGCACCTTACCCAATCTGCGGCTCAACCATTCATCTCGACAAGGGTGAACCGGATTATCCCCGCCGACTTGGTCGAATGTAATGACAGCCGCATCGCGCACGTGTCTAGTTTTAACCGGGTGACCCAGCGCGGAGTAACGTTGCGCGGTGTGGATTTAAAACAGTCATTTCGATTACCATCGAAGTGAGCGGAAAACCTTATTCCTCATCCTGCAACGCCACTGTCCAAATCCGCTTCAATGGCAGCTCGGCTTTCAGGTCGTCGTCGAGGCGGTCGTAATAGGCGAAAAGTTGTTCCAAAAATTCCTTTTGGGTCCATAGCCGCACCCGGAAAAAACTGGCGGCTAATTCCTTCTGAACGTTGTTTTTAAAACCGCTCCAGGACACGAATAAACCTTCGTCGGCACCGAATTTAGCGACCGCACCCAGCAGTTTATCCACAGTCGGGCGGTCGATGGGGTTGCTTTCGGATTTGACTTCCACGCACAAGCGCGGCGAACCGAAACCCAAGGGCCCGGCACCGGCCAGAATATCCGCGCCACCGTCCGCGCCTTCCGGGCTGCGGTAGGTGGTGTAGCCTTGGGCTTTGAGGATGGCGTCCACCAATCGAGTCAAGTCGTGCCCCTTGAAACGGGCGTCGATCAGGCGAGCGATTTGGTCTTGCGCCAGCTCAGCCAAGTTGGCGCTGCCAACGGCATCGTCGGCGATAGGCGTACCGGGCTGAATGGTGGACAACAGGCTTTCCGCCTTCCAACCGTTGGCTTGCATCGCCGCCAAACGTGGCTCTGCGTTGTTGCGTTGAATACGGCAGATGGTCAGGAACGCGCCGAAGGAATACAGTAAATCCTGGCCAAAATGGGCGCGCGGAATTGCCTCGCCTATCCATTTGACCGACCGCCAGTGATAAAACGGATTGGCCGCCTTGGCATCGAATTGGTAATCGCCGGTGACTTCGCCGATATAAATCGCCGGCTGGCTTTTCAGCGGCAGCACCACCCAATCGCCCGGCCTGATGTCGTGGGCGAAAGGCCAGACTTGGCTGACCCAATTGGCAATCGCCTTGGGTTTGCAATCGGCGTACCGGTTGTTCATCGCCGCCGTTAAGCCGCTACGTTGCGCCAGCTTGGCGAGATTCACATCCAGCTTATCCCAAGTCAAGTAAACCCGGTTTTCTTGAATGAATTTTTGTTCGTATTCGCCGTGCGAACCAGCGCGGATTAGCCAAATTGCCATAATTAGCGTCCTTGGATGGTAAATTGATTTTTCAAATAGGCCAAAGCCACAATCGGCGCCCTACCCCTTGTTTTGCTGCCAAATCCTGTTTACCCGTTCGTCATCGCGGATGCGTTCCAGGATTTGGTAGATTCGGCCGCAATCTCAGGTTTGCATGGCGATACCGTAGCGTTGGTTGATAGCATCGACCAGGGTTTGATAGCCCTCTTCGGTGATGTCCGGCAGAAAGTCGCTTAAGTCGGAGCGATTGGTAAAAAACGCCGCGGTATCAGGGCCGAAATTCAGAAACGGCCAGAGTATGTGTTGCAAAAAAATCTTCCAACAATTCAGGGTCGTCATACACCCGGTTTTCTCCTGTCGGGTTGCTGCGCCCTAGGGGTCAAGTCTTGCAATCATGCATATATGCATAATTTAGAACACAGCTGCACATTCGGTTGCTCCGGACTAAAATCAAAGAAAACAGTCCGGTATTTAGCCGAAACGATTGAGCCTGTCCCTTATCAAAAGCCCCCTGCGCAGAATAGATTGGGGCCAATAAAATGGTGTGGCTGTCTCCTGACATTGACACTTTCCGGAAGCCCAAGTCTGCTATAGTAGTTATAAGTACTACCTTTTACTATGAGGGCTCTGCTATGGCAACTTCAATCAAGCTTGATGATGGCTTAAAAACTCGAATTCAAAATCTTGCCAATCTGAGAAGTCGTTCGCCGCATTGGATCATGCGAGAAGCCATCACCGATTATGTCAATCGCGAAGAAGCCAAAGAAAACTTCAAACAAGAAGCGCTGAATTCATGGAAAGCTTATCAGGAAACAGGGCAACACCTTACCGGCCAAGAAGTGGGTGATTGGTTGTCGAAATGGGGTACTGATCAAGAGGCGGAAATTCCTAAGTGCCACGATTAATCATTACGGCCAACGCCGCTGCAGGATTAGAGCGTTGCCGTCAATTTTTGGCTGAAAAAAATCCACGAGCCGCGAACCGTGCCGGTCAAACCATAGCACGTACATTTAAATTTCTGGAATCCGACCCCGAGCTTGGTCGACCATTCGACGATGCGCCTGAGTTGCGTGAGCTGCTTATAGAATTTGGCGATGCAGGCTATGTAGCCTTGTATCGCTATAACTCAGAATCCAATACGGTTTACGTCCTGGCATTTCGACACCAAAAAGAAGCCGGCTATTAAGTAAACAAAACACGATCAGGTGCGCCAAAAGGGTGCTGCCGTTTTGGCGTTTGGTTCATCGGAAATCTCTAAAAGGGTATGCGACTCATACCCTACGCAACTATCGAATCGATTTTTCTTAAGTCTGTTTGGCTAGCGGTAAAGAAAACAATAGGGAAATGCCATAACACAAAAAAGCGGTATCAATTTCTTTTCCCACCAGTAATTGAACAACTGTCAGCAGTAACATTACTGCGCCGAGGTGCCAATTCGAGGTGAAATAAATAACAGCGATCACGAGGACAGCGCCTAGAATATTGGCCATCAACCTGATCGAATCGCCAAAAACCAATGGTGTCATACAATATGGGCATGACAGGACGCTCTCACCGACGATGCGTTTACTGTCTTCCCTGGGAATGGGTTTTTGGCATGATCCACATCGACATTCAAACATATTCATCGTCCTCTTCGTCGTAAAAACAGTTGAAAATAATAGTGCCGAAACGGATGACATGACAACTCAATCATATGCCCTCAATCGGCTTGGGCTTATCGATTTTAAGAGCAAGTAGCCTGGATGAAGCGCAGCGGAATCCGGATAATCGAAGCCATCAAAACCTCGATTTCGTTTCGCTCCATCGAGGCTACATTATTTGCTTATCAACCGACTCTTAATACCAGATCATAGAATGTGCTGAACAGCTTGAAGCGCATCGTTCGCGACCGTATTGAGTGGAAGAATCGATTCACTGGAAGAGGCCGCTTTAAGCATTCCCCTCTAAATCCTCTGCCGCCTGCGGGGACGGCTGGCCTCGATACCTGGCGCTTCAAGCGAAAAGCTATCACCGATAAGCTATTTGCCCCTCCCGAACCCCTTTTATCTTTAACCGACAAGCTTTTCGGCTTGCCCGCGCCGCAAAAAGCCATTCACGCAAGGCAAATTGCTGTTATCGCCAACCGCCATAACTCAACCCGCAAGCAAAATTGCTTCTCGCGAATGGCAAATTGCTTTAATCGCCAGCCTGAATAGACTTGCGTGCAAGCTAAAAAGCTATTCGAGAAAACCAAAACGGTGCGGGCCCAAACCGGCATAAGCTTGCGCGCCACCCGAAATGCTCTGCAAAACAGGTAATTTGCTTTAATGGCCGACCTCGCCGGCTTGCCCACAAGCAAAAATGCTTGACGAACAAAGCGATTTGCTTTTTGTGCAAATCTGGATAGCCTTATCCGACAGGGAGCCGGCGGTTCAGCCTTAACGCGATGCTCAAGCAGTGAACTACTCTTGCGCTCAGGCTCAGATCACTTTAGAAAATTGCTGCTGTTTCTGCGCCAGGTATTTGTCAAACACCATGCAGATATTGCGGATCAACAGGCGGCCGGCGGTTGAGACTTGAATACCGTCGGCGTCTAAATCCAATAAACCGTCGGCTTTCATCAGACTCAGGTTTTCCAGCTCGGACGCAAAATACTCGGCAAAATTAATAGCAAACTCGGTCTCGATTTTGCTGAAAGTCAGTTCGAAATGGCAAATCAGTTGGGTAATGACCGCCCGGCGCAATTTGTCGTCTTCATCCAGATCCACGCCGCGAAATACCGGCAATTTGCCTTGGGAAATGGCGGCGTCGTATTCGTCAAGTTCCTTGTAATTTTGCATGTAGGCATCGCCGACCCGGCCGATAGAGGTCACGCCCAAACCGACCAAGTCGCAGTCGGAATGGGTGGAATAGCCCTGGAAGTTGCGGTAAAGCTTGCCTTCGCGTTGCGCCACCGCCAGTTCGTCGTCCGGTTTGGCGAAGTGGTCCATACCAATGTAAACATAGCCGGCATCGGTGAGTTTTTGCCCGACCATTTGCAGGATTTCCAGCTTCACCGCCGGCGTCGGTAAATCGGCATCGTTGATTTGCCGCTGGGTTTTGAAGCGGCTGGGCATGTGGGCGTAGTTGAAGATCGAAAATCGATCCGGCGCGTAGGCCAGCACTTGCTCCAGTGTGCGGGCAAAAGTCTGCTCGGTTTGCAACGGCAGACCGTAGATCAAATCGATGTTAGTCGAACGAAAGCCTTCCTTGCGAGCGGCTTCCAGTACAGCAAAGGTTTGTTCCTTGCTTTGCAGGCGGTTGACGGCTTTTTGCACGTCCGGATCGAAATCCTGCAAACCTAAACTGATGCGGTTAAAACCCAGTTCGCGCAGTTGGGCGATGGTCAGGTCGTTGGTTTCGCGCGGGTCGACTTCGATGGAATATTCGCCGCTGTCGTCGTCATGCAAATTGAAATGCTCGCGGGTGGTATCCATCAAGCGTTTCATTTGCTGGTAATTCAAAAACGTCGGTGTACCGCCGCCCCAATGCAGCTGATTGACCGGCCGGCTGTTGTCGAACAACGCACCTTGCATCGCCACTTCCCTGCACAAGTTATCCAGGTAGGGCACGGCATGGGAGCGATTTTTGGTGACGATCTTGTTACAGGCGCAATAAAAACACACCGTGTCGCAGAACGGGATATGAAAGTACAGCGACAGCGGCCCGCCGGCGGCGTTGGATTTTTGAATATGCTGCAGATACTCAGCTTCGCCGAAGCCTTCGTGCAATTCCAGCGCGGTGGGGTACGAGGTGTAACGCGGCCCGGACTTGTCGTAGCGTTTGATCAAGTCCAGGTCGAATTGAATTGATTGGTCCATTACTGTACTTCTTGATTGATGGTGATGCCGACGCTGGGATTACCCGATACCGAATCCAGCAGCGCCGTGCCGATCAAATCGCCGGCTTGCGGCATGGCATTACCGGTTTTGGAGATTCGGGCAACGATGCGCAACTGCTTGAAATCGGCCAGATGGGTTTGCGGTTGCATCGCCATGCTGTCGTTCAGCACCACATTGGCCGGCAGATCAGAGACCAGTTTACGGACGATGGCCAGCGGCATTTTTGGACCGTTGACGGCCTGAGCATAGATAAACACGGTGTATTGCGGTTCAGCTTTGGCTTTGACTGCCTCATCCAATTCGACTTTCACAGTAATATCGATAGCCGCCGCCGATGATGCCGGGGCTTGCGGTTTTTGCTGCTCCACTTCGGCCATCTGTATCATTTTTTGCAATTGCGCCTGGGATTCATCGTCAGTAGGCAGCAGAGCGGATAATTTCTTCCAATGCGTGATTGCCTGGGCAAAATCCCCGGCTTCAGCTTTGGCCATGCCCGCCAACCATAAGGCAGTGTGGTCTTCCGGTACCAGCTTTAAAGCTTGTTCGACTAGTTCGCTTGGTTCGCCGTCCATTTGGCCGTTACGCGCCATCGACAAGGCATCGGCGTAATGCAGCATGACGGCCGGATCGTTGGGTTTACGGCGATTCAGTTCGGCAAATACGTTGGCGGCATCCTGATATTGCTGCGCGTAAACATAAGCACGGCCCAACATCATCCAGCCTTCCAAATCTTCCGGATGCTGTTTTAGACGCTCTATCAGTTTGTTGACCATGCTTTTGACATTGTCGGCCACTTTTTGATTGTTAGCCGCCAATTCGGCTTTGACCAAGGCTTGCGGTTCGCCGAGCACGCCATATAAAAACAGGCTTAGCAGCGGTACCGTAATCGCCACGACCGGCACTATCCAACGGCCGGTTTTAGCATTGGGCACGGCGGGCACATCATCTTCCAGATCGTCCAGCAGCGTCAGTTGCAATTCGCGATACTGGGCATCGTACTGCTCCTGCGACAACACGCCGTTTTGCAATTGCAGTTTAAGTTCGGCCAGTTGTTGACGAGCGATTGCGGTATTGCGTTGTTCGCCATCGGCGTAACGTAGCGGCGTTTTTTTAAATAATGGCGGCAGCAACACCAACAACGCCAGCACGATTAAACCGGCTATCACTAGCCAAAACTCAAGATTCACGAGTCGTCACCTTTTTCCAAAATGCTGTTTAGCTTGGCTTGTTGCTCTTTCGTTAGCGATTGGTCCTCGCTGGTACTGGTTTTGCCGCGCAACACCCAGACCGTGGCCAAGCCGATGACCAGAAACAAAACCGGCCCCAACCAGAGCAGCATGGTTTTCAGTTTCAAGGCTGGTTTGTACATCACAAAATCGCCGTAACGGTCGGTCATAAAATCGACTATGTCTTGCCGGGATTTACCTTGTTGCAGCATTTCATAGACTTGCCGGCGCAAGTCCTTGGCCAGATCGGCGTTGGAATCGGCGATGGTTTGATTCTGGCAAACCAGGCAACGCAGTTCAGAAATCAGGGTTTGATAAGCCTGTTCCTGCTCGGGTTGTTTGAAGTCGCGGTATTCGATCTCGGCTTGGGCATGAAACACAAACAGCGACAAGATCAAGGCATGGAGCGTTTTCATGCGCTTTCGGCCTCCAGTTTTTCAATCAACGGCAGGAAAATGCTTTCCAGTTCGCCGGGCTGGACCGGACCGGTATGTTTGTAGCGCACCACGCCGCGCTTATCGATCACAAAGGTTTCGGGTACGCCGTAGACGCCATAATCGATACCCACGCGGCCATCGGTGTCCATCACGCTGACGTTATAAGGGTTACCGTGTTTGCTCAGCCAGGTGTTGGCAGCCTGCGCTTCGTCCTTGTAATTCAAACCTACCAGCAGCACTTTGTTTTGCTTGGCCAGCTCGATCAATAAGGGATGTTCTTCGCGGCAGGATACGCACCAGGATGCCCAGACATTCAGTAACCAGACTTTGCCTTTAAAATCGGCTTGGCTCAGGCGTTGCCCAGGTGTCGCCAAAATCGGCAAATTAAAGGCCGGCGCCGGTTTGTCTATCAGTGGCGAGGGGATTTCGCGGGGATTGAGTTTTAATCCAATCGCCAAAAAAACCGACAGGGCGATAAACAACAGCAGCGGTAACAGATATTTCATTAATTTTACGCGAGAGGCTTGTTAAGCAAACGATAGCGGCGGTCGCTGGCGGCAATCAGGCCACCCAGGGCCATGAACACCCCGCCCATCCAGATCCAACGAATGAAGGCTTTGTAGTAAACCCGCAAGCTCCAGGCGCCTTGTTTATCCAAAGGCTCACCCAAGGCCACGAATAGATCGCGGAACACACCGGCGTCGATAGCGGCTTCGGTCATCGGCATGGTTTGCACCCGGTACACCCGCTTTTGCGGCGATAACTCAGCAACAGTGGCACCGTTATGACTGACAGTCAGATAGCCTTGCTCGGCGCGGTAATTCGGCCCTTCGGTGCTTTTCACGCCATGGAATTGGAATACGTATCCAAATAAATCCAGGGTTTCTTCCGGTGCCAAACGCACGTCGCGTTCGATGCTGTATACAGAGGTAAAGGTAATACCGATCACGAACACCGCGATGCCAAGATGCGCCAAGGTCATGCCGTAAAAACCGGCTGGAATTTGTTTCAGGCGCTCGATTGACCAGCTTTGCAGGCGTTGTTTGAACGCCAAAGCAGTGATGGCCAAAGTCCATAAAGCCAGGCCGGTACCCAAAGCCGCGCCCCAGGAATAAAACGGCATCAGCAGTGGTGTCAATAACGCTAAACCTACGCTACCGCCGATCAGCCAACGTACCCGCAAGCCCAAAGCTTTCAGGTCGTCGCTTTTCCAGCGCATCAACACACCCAGGCCAACCACCAAAGCCAACGGCGCCATCAGCGGAATGAATACGGCGTTGAAATACGGAGGGCCGACCGACAATTTCCCCAGCCCCAAGGCATCGACTACCAAGGGATACAAAGTACCCAGCAAGATGCTGGCGGCGGTGACCACCAGCAACACGTTGTTAACCAGTAATACCGATTCCCTGGACACCAATTCGAAACGGGCATGACTTTTAACTTGCGGCGCACGAATCGCATACAACAGCAACGAACCACCGACCACCACGGCCAAAAAGATCAGGATGAACAAGCCACGGGCCGGATCGCTGGCGAAGGCATGTACCGAGGTCAACACCCCGGAACGGACCAGAAAGGTGCCGAGCAAACTCAAGGAAAACGCAAAAATCGCCAGCAACACTGTCCAAGTCTTGAACACGCCCCGTTTTTCGGTGGCGGCTAGAGAGTGAATCAAGGCGGTGCCGACCAACCAAGGCATGAACGAGGCGTTTTCGACCGGATCCCAAAACCACCAGCCACCCCAGCCCAATTCGTAGTAGGCCCACCAACTGCCCAGCGTGATACCCAGCGTCAAAAACATCCAGGCGATATTGGTCCAGGGCCGCGACCAGCGCGCCCAAGCCGCATCCAAGCGGCCTTCCAGCAAGGCGGCTATCGAAAACGCGAAGGCTACCGAGAAGCCGACATAGCCCATGTATAGCATCGGCGGATGGATCGCCAAACCGGGATCTTGCAGCAAGGGATTTAAATCGCGGCCTTCGGCCGGAAACGGAAACAAGCGCGCGAAAGGGTTGGAAGTCAGCAACAAAAACAGGATAAAGCCGATGCTGACCAAGCCCATTACACCCAAAACTCTAGCGCGGGTGGCATCGGGGATATGCGCGCTAAATGCCGCGACCAGCGCGGTCCAGATCGACAAGGTCAGTGCCCACAGCAACAAGGAACCTTCGTGCGCGCCCCACACCCCGGAGATCAAGTAGATCAGCGGCAAGGCGGTATTGGAGTTTTGTGCGACGTAAGCCACCGAGAAATCGTGGCTGATGAAGCTGGCGGTCAAACAACCGTATGCAAGGCCCATGAACAGCAATTGCCCGAACGCGGCGGGCTTGGCGACATGCACCCAGCCGGTAATAGACTTTCCGGCGCCGAAAATAGGCAAAATGCCTTGTACAATTGCCATGCACAAGGCCAAAATCAAGGCGAAATGGCCGATTTCAGGAATCATGGTTGCGCCGCCGGTTTTTTCAAGCTGCCGGCCACTTCGGGCGGCATGTAGTTTTCATCGTGTTTAGCCAGCACTTCTTCCGCCACGAACACGCCGCGGCCATCCAGCGCCCCCTTGGCGACGATGCCCTGCCCTTCCCTGAACAAATCCGGCAAGATGCCCGAATATTCCACCGTCACTTCCTTTTCGAAATCGCTGAGTTTAAAGCGCACCAACAAATCGGCGTTGGGCCGCTCCACGCTGCCTTTCACCACCATCCCGCCCAAGCGAAACTGCGAACTAGCTGGCGCCTTACCAGCCGCCACATCGCTAGTGGAGAAAAAATACATCAGATTTTCGTTAAAGGCTTTTAGCGCAAAAGTTGCGGCCAATCCCAGCACCGCCAACATTAAAACGATCAATATCAAACGCTGTTTTCGTATCGGTTTCATCGTGCTTGCGTGCGTTTTTGTTTAATGGTGAGTTGCCGCAGTAACTGCTTACGTTGCAGCACCGGCCAAACGATGTTGACGATCAATACCAGCGCGGTCACGCCATAAGCCGGCCAGACGTAGACGGCGTAACCGCCCATGTATAAAAAGCTTTCCCAGCTCATGCTTGTTTCTCCAGCAGCGCTTTCACCCATTGCGAGCTGGTTTCGCGCTTTAATAATTCCAGTTTTGCGGCCTGCAATACCGCGACCAAATAATAAAATTTGAAGGCCACTGCCATCAGCAACAGCGGCACCAGCATGCTGAGGTGAATGGAGGGCTTATCCATCTTGCTGACGGTCGGGCCTTGATGCAGTGTGTTCCACCATTCCACCGAATAATGAATGATGGGTACGTTGACGACACCCACCAGCGCCAATATTGACACCGCCCGCGCCGCCGAGCGTTTATCCTCGATGGCGCCGTACAAACTGATCACCCCCAGATACTGAAACAACAGGATCAACTCAAAGGTCAAGCGCGCATCCCAAACCCACCAGGTACCCCACATCGGTTTGCCCCACAAAGAGCCGGTCACCAAGGCCACGAAGGTAAAACCGGCACCGATCGGCGCGCTGGCGATCAACATCACTTCGGCCAGTTTCATGCGCCAGACCAGCGCAATCCCGCCCATCACCGCCATCAGCACGTAAATGAACAAGGACATCCAGGCCGCCGGCACATGGATATAAATGATCCGGTAACTGTCGCCCTGCTGATAATCGGTCGGAGCCCGATACAAGCCCAGATAAAGGCCCGAAACCAACAAAATCAAAAAGATAATCGTCAACCAGGGAATGAACCGATCCGCCAATGCATAAAAATGCGGCGGCGACGAGGTGCGGTGAAAAAACCGGCTAACCGGCGCAGGTATCCAAGACATCAATTAACACTCATTTTTAACGCGGCCGCTGTCGGCAGCGGCACCAATACCAGTGCCGACAACAACATGGCCAATAAGATATATAGTTGGGCGCCCACCGGCAAGCCGCTGGCGGCCCTATCGACAGCGCCACTAGCAAAGATCAACACCGGTACATACAAAGGCAATACCAATAAGGACAACAACATGCCGCCCCGGCGCAAACCGACCGTCAACGCCATGCCGATAGCGCCGATCAGGCTCAGCAGCGGAGTAGCTAAGATCAATGTCAGCCATAAAGTTCCCATCGCTTGCTGCGGTAATCCCAAAAACACCGCCAGCAGAGGCGCCACCAATAACAAAGGCAAACCGGTCACCAGCCAGTGGGCGATGATCTTACCGAGCACCAATACCGATAAGGCATGCGGACTGAGCAGCATTTGCTCCAGCGAACCGTCCTCGAAATCGCTACGAAACAAACCATCCAGCGACAACAAGGCCGCCAACAAAGCGGACACCCAAATCACGCCCGGCGCCATCGCCCGCAGCAGATTGGGTTGCGCGCCAACCGCCAGCGGGAACAAGGTTACTACCAGCACGAAAAAAAACAGCGGATTGGCCATTTCGGCACGGCGCCGAAACGCCAGCAACAAATCGCGGCGAATGATCGCCCAAAAAGCCTGGATTATTGGCATGCTTGCAGATGGATGCGTTGCAGATTGAGATCGGCCATGCTCAGGTCGTGATGGGAGGTCAAAACCGCCATGCCACCGTGCTCGATGTGCTCGGCCATCAGCGATTCTATCAATTTGATGCCTTGCCTATCCAGCGAGGTAAAAGGTTCGTCGAGTATCCACAGCAAGTTATGCGTGATCAATAACCGAGCCAGCGATAGCCGGCGCTTTTGGCCGGCCGACAAGGTATGTACCGGATTATCGTCAAAACCGGCCAGTTGCACCTTGTCCAAAGCTTGCTCGATGTCATATTTGCCTGCACTACCTAGTGCCAGCGCAAACTTCAAATTTTCCAGCACCGTCAATTCCTTTTTTGTACCATCGGCATGACCCACATAAGCCATGTCTTCGTAATAGCTGCTGTCGGCAATTTTACTGCCGCACCAATAAATCTCGCCGGCATCGGCTTCCCTAAATCCACACAGAATGCGCAACAACGAAGTCTTGCCGCTGCCGTTGGCGCCTTCCAGCAGCAAGGTCTCGCCGGCGTGCAACGTGAAATTCAAATCGGAAAACAACAAGCGCTCATCGCGGAAACACGATAATTCACTGGCTTGCAGCGAAGCGTGTTGCGAGCTTTCCATTCATCCGTCCTGGGGTTGATCTGTTATGAGGGGCGCTATCTTATCATCAAGGCAGCCGGAGTTAGTAATTTGCCGACAGAGAAAATCTCCCCATTTATGCGATAATCGGGCTTGTTTCGACTGATCGCAAATACCGGAGATTTTGCATGACCGCATTGATAGGCATCATCATGGGTTCCACGTCCGATTGGGAAACCATGCAACATGCAGCGCAAACCTTAGAGCATCTTGATATTCCGCATGAAGTGGAAGTGGTTTCGGCCCATCGCACCCCCGACAAGTTGTTTCAGTATGCGGAAACCGCGGAAGGCAAAGGCTTGGAAGTCATCATCGCCGGCGCCGGCGGTGCCGCGCATTTGCCGGGCATGACAGCCGCCAAAACCGCATTGCCGGTGCTGGGCGTGCCTGTGCAATCCAAAGCCTTGAACGGCATGGATTCTCTATTATCAATAGTGCAAATGCCGGCCGGCATTCCGGTGGGCACCTTGGCCATCGGCAAGGCTGGCGCTATCAATGCCGCTTTGCTGGCCGCCGCGATTATCAGCAACAAACATCCGCAATACCGCCCCGCCCTGGATGCTTATCGGCAACAACAAACCGACAGCGTGATCGCCACCCCCGACCCAAGACAGGTGGCGGGATGAAGATAGGCATTTTAGGTGGCGGCCAGCTCGCCAGAATGATTGCCTTGGCCGGTTATCCGCTGGGATTGAAATTTATCGTCCTAGATCCCGATCCCAATGCCGGTGCTGCCGGTTTAAGCGAGCATCTGTTAGGCGCTTACGACGATCCGGATTTGTTGGCTCAACTAGCCGAAAAAGCCGACATCGTCACTTACGAATTCGAAAACGTGCCGGCGCATGTCGCCGAATTCCTGTCCAGTCACACCACAGTCTACCCGCCCGCCGGTGCATTGGCTGTCGCTCAGGACCGTCTGCTGGAAAAGAATTTCTTCAAGGATTTAGGCATCCGCACCGCACCGTTCGCGGCCATCAATAGCTTGGCAGACTTGCAACAAGCCATGCCTGAAATCGGCTACCCGGCTATTCTGAAAAGCCGGCGCATGGGCTATGACGGCAAGGGCCAAGTGGTTATAAAATCGGCCGACGAACTAGAATCCGCCTGGCAAAGCATGCAAGGCGCCGCCTCCATCGTCGAAGGTTTCGTGCCGTTTCAACGCGAAGTATCTATTATCGCCGCTCGCAGCCCATCCGGCGAAATCGCTTACTATCCATTGTCTGAAAATCAGCATCGCGGTGGCATTTTGCGCGTTGCCGAATGCTGTGCTAACGACCCCGAACAAGCGATTGCCGAAAATTACGTCAGTCTGTTGCTGGAAAAACTGGATTACGTCGGCGTCATTGCCCTGGAGTTGTTCGACTTGAACGGCGAATTGCTGGCCAACGAATTCGCACCGCGCGTGCATAACTCCGGACATTGGACCATAGAAGGCGCGGAAACCAGCCAATTCGAAAACCACTTGCGGGCCATTCTGGATTTACCGCTGGGCTCGACGGAACCGCGCGGTTATGCGGGCATGGTGAACTTCATCGGTGGTCTGGCCGACGACGCGACACTGTTAAACATTCCCAACGCGCATTTGCATCTGTACGATAAAACGCCGCGCAAGGGTCGAAAAGTCGCGCATGCAACGGTCAGAGCCGACGCGGAATCCGCCTATCGCGAGGCCTTACAGCATTTGGCTAATTTAGCGCTGGCTGTAGACGAATCATGATCTCTTAGCTTGAATCCGGGCGGTTTTGGCACCCAAGCCAAAATCGCTCCGCAGAACATAGAGAGCACAACCATGAAAAAAATTTTATTCTTATTGTTGATAATGGTCGGCATCGCCATCGCGGCATTTGTCATTTTTAATCCTGCCCCTGCCACCTACAAATCGCAAGGCGATATTCCTTATTCCAACTTCATCCAGGATGTGCGCGGCAAAATGGTAGCCGAAGTGGTGATCGACGGCAGAGCCATCAACGGTCTGAGGCATGACGGCACACGTTTTACCGCATATAGCCCTGGTGACATCACGGTGATAGACGATCTATTGCAGAACGGTGTGAAGATCATCGTGCAAAGACCGTTAACCCAATCGACATTCATGCAGGTGTTTTACTCCTGGGCGCCAACCTTTTTGCTGATTGGCGTATTGATTTATTTCATGCGCAAACAACTGCTAGGCGCCGGCGCGCAAAACAATTTCGGTAAAAGCCGCGCCAAGTTGATGACAGAGAATCAGGTAAAAATCCGTTTCAGCGATGTTGCCGGCGTCGAAGAGGCCAAGCAGGACGTCGCAGAAATGGTCGATTTCCTAAAAGCACCGGGTAAATACGAGGCCCTGGGCGGCAAAATCCCCAGAGGCGTGCTGATGGTCGGCCCTCCCGGCACGGGTAAAACCTTGCTGGCCCGCGCGATTGCCGGGGAAGCCGGTGTGCCGTTCTTCTCGATTTCCGGCTCTGACTTCGTGGAAATGTTTGTCGGCGTTGGCGCATCCAGAGTACGCGATCTATTTGTGCAAGCCAAAAAGCAGGCCCCGTGCATCATTTTTATCGACGAAATCGACGCAGTCGGTCGGCAGCGCAGCCCCGGCAATATGGGCGGCACGGAAGAACGCGAACAAACGCTGAATCAATTATTAGTGGAAATGGACGGCTTTAGCGGCAACGAAGGCATTATCGTCATCGCCGCCACCAACCGCATTGATGTGCTGGATAAAGCCTTATTAAGGCCCGGACGATTCGACAGGCAAGTGCAGGTGAGCCTGCCGGACATCAAAGGCCGCGAACAAATCCTCAGAGTACATTCCAGCCGAGTACCCTTGGCCGATGACGTCAATTTGAATGATTTGGCGCGCGGCACACCGGGCTTTTCCGGCGCCGAATTGGCTAATCTGATCAACGAAGGTGCATTGTTCGCCGCCCGCAACAATCAGCGGGAAATTACGATGAACGACCTGGATAAGGCTCGCGACAAAACCATCATGGGCGCGGAAAAGCGGACGATGATCATGAGCCGCGAAGACCTGCTGATGACCGCCTACCACGAAGCCGGCCACGCCATCGTCGGCCGTTTGGTACCCGAGCACGATCCGGTTTACAAAGTCAGTATCATGCCGCGCGGCGGCGCGCTCGGCATTACCATGTTTTTGCCGGAGCGCGATGAATACAGCGCCAGCAAGGACAAACTGGAAGGCCAAATCTCCAGTTTGTTCGGCGGTCGGGCCGCGGAAGCACTGGTTTACGGTAAGAATAAAGTCACTACCGGCGCGAGCAACGACATCCAACGCGCCACCCAATTGGCCCGTAACATGGTCACCAAATGGGGGCTATCCGACAACCTGGGGCCGCTGGACTACGGCGATAACGAAGGCAGCTACTTGGGACCGCAAGCCAAATCCATGTCGGAACACATGGCGCGCTTGATTGATCGGGAGATCAGGTTAATTGTCGACAATAATTATCTTAGAGCCGAAACCCTGCTGAAGGAAAATATCGATATTCTGCATAATATGGCGCAAGCCCTATTAGACTGGGAAACATTGGATAAATATCAGATAGATGAATTGATGCAAGGTCGAACCATCGCACCGCCGGCGCTTGATGCAAAACAATCCTTCGACGCTGGGAACACACTAGAGCAGTAGCGCGCTTTATTTCACCAAGCAGAAATAGAGTCTGTCAGATATACAGCGGGGCCATTCTGCGCCAGTAGTGGCCCTGATGCGCACGCCCTTCCCATTCGTATAAGGCATGGGGAATACCCTTGGCCGCTAATATGTGACTTAACTCGTGATTGTTCTGCAAAAACGGATCTTCCTTACCGATCACCAAAGTAATTTCCATTTGCTGCAAATGCTTTAATTGCGCTTGGCAATTCAGGTTGGGTAAAAAATGCGTTGGCGTGTGGAAATAGACATGATCGTCATAGTAGCCGTCGAACAGGTTTTTGAAACACTCTACTTCCAGCGTCAAATCGAAACGACCGGAGAAGGCTACTAATTTTCTGAACAAATGCGGGTGACGGAAAGCAATATTGGCCGCATGATAACCGCCTAAACTACAGCCGTGCGCGATGACGCAGGGGTGTGGATTTTTCAAGGCCATGAACGGCATGATTTCGTTCAGTATGTAGTCTTCGAAAAACATGTGCCGCTGAATACGGTCTTTCGGCTTGCGCCAAAAGCAGTAAAAAGTTTCATGATCAATGCTGTCAACACAGTACAGTTGTATGTGTCCCGCTTCAATTTTATTGCGTAACCGTTCGACAATGCCGAGGTTCTCGTACTCGTAAAACCGGCCGTCTCGAGTAGGAAATATCAGCACTTTGGCCCCGGCATGCCCGAAAACCAGGAACTCCATGTCGCGACCCAAGCGCGGGCTGTACCAGTGATGATATTCGCGATTCATAATCTAAAGCGACGATTCCCCGAAAAAACTTTGCAGCTCCGCAATCAGCTGCCGCTCCTGATCATGTTGGCGCGGATAATCAAAATGCCCCGCATCCAATATAAATAACTGTTTATCGCCGGCCCAAGCATTGTAGATTGCAAATTGTCCGGGTGGCGCTACGACCGGATCGAATCGCGCGACGGCACCATGCAAGGGTTGCAATGCATAACGCGCCGAAACAGCGGCATCATAATAGGCTAATGTGTCAAACACATTATGATGAGATTGACTGTAGGCTTTCAAAGCCGCGGCACTGCCACTGGTAGGCAAGCTTAAACGCAAAGGTTGGTTGCCGAAGGTGGGCACATTCAAGTGAACTCGCTTGATCCTGGCGTCCCAGGGCGCGGCCAGCGCTCCGATTCCGCCACCAAAGCTAATGCCCATGTAGCCGATCTTGTCCGCGATTGCTGGATAACGTTCGGCTAGAACGGATACAGCCAACCATAGATCTTCTACGCACCCGCCGATTACATAATGATTAGGATCATCAATGCCTTGCACGACATGTTGATTGGGTTGTTCCGGCAAACGCTCGCAGCGGCTGCGAGATATGCCGCGAAAACAAGGAAAAAGCAAGGCGGCACCCGGTATGTTTAGATGAAAGTCGGGTTGCTCTCTGCCGCCGTATCCATGGCCGACCACTATGCTCTGAGTAATGGGGTGCGCATCCGGCTCAAGCAACCAGCCGGCTATCTGAAAATCATCGGTAGACCGATAGCTAATGTCATAAACCCGGTAGCCTGCGCGCTGGCATTGGTAATTCAGAGAAAATTGCGGAGAGACCGTTAAGGCTTTTTGATATTTATCCTGCCAAAACCGACAGAAATCGGCAGGCTCTTGCGGTGCGGGAACACTTAACAGATCGTCGAGACTGTAGCCATAGCCAGGATCATAGCTGTAATAATGATCAAATAAGCTCACGGGCTACCGGCCTGATTAAATTCTAGCTAGATCCTGTATTAAGGGTCTATTTAGCAATGGGGCAAAATTTTAAGCGGCGGACACTGCCGCCACTAGAAAATCATCTAAAGTACAACACCATCCCTAACATGGGAGGGCGTCGCTATTGTTGGTTTACAAGCTATCGTCAATCGACGATTTTGTATTTTTCCCTGGAAGCATCAACCATATCCCGTAACTCCTTTCCCGGTTTAAAATGCGGCACATGCTTTTCTGTTAAGGACACTGAATCGCCGGTCTTGGGGTTACGTCCCAGTCGTGCAGAACGATGGTGTAACGAAAAACTGCCAAAACCTCTAATTTCTATCCTATCGCCACTTGCCAACGTATCGCTCAAGTGATCAACAACGCATCTAACTGCCAATTCAACATCTTTAAGCGCGAGATGAGGCTGTTTTCGTGCCAGCATCTCTATCAATTCTGATTTCGTCACATCCAGCCCTGAATAATCAAAAAAGGGTGGCATGAGCTAGTCATGCCACCCTTGGAGATGGTTTTACTACTTGTCCATTTGTTTAAAGATATCGCCTAATGTGGCTGTGCCAGCATTTTGTGACGAGTAATCTTTAATAGCGTTGGACTCTTCTTCGACATCTTTCGCTTTGATAGACAAAGAAATAGATTTAGTCTTTTTGTCAACACCGACAAATTTAGCTTCGATTTCTTCGCCTTCTTTCAACAAAGTACGCGCATCTTCGACGCGGTCACGTTGGATTTCGGAAGCGCGCAAGTAACCTTCGACGTTATCAGCCAAGGTCACCACTGCACCTTTAGCATCGATTTCCTTGATGACGCCTTTAACTAAGCTGCCTTTTTCATGCACAGCAATGTAGTTTTGGAAAGGATCTTGTTCGAGTTGTTTGATACCCAAAGAGATACGTTCGCGCTCGGAATCAACAGCCAAGATAACGGTTTCGACTTCGTCACCTTTTTTGTAATTGCGAATCGCTTCTTCGTCGTTCTCGTTCCAGGAAATATCGGACATGTGAACCAAACCGTCGATACCACCGTCCAGACCGATGAAGATACCGAAATCGGTAATTGATTTGATTTTGCCGGAGATTTTGTCGCCTTTGTTGTGCGTGGCGGCAAATTCATCCCATGGGTTCGAACGGCATTGTTTCATGCCCAGTGAAATACGACGACGTTCTTCGTCGATTTCCAGAACCATGACTTCAACTTCGTCACCCAGCTGTACAACTTTTGATGGGTTAACATTTTTGTTGGTCCAGTCCATTTCGGATACGTGCACCAAACCTTCCACGCCTTCTTCGATTTCCACGAAGCAGCCGTAGTCGGTCAGGTTGTTGACCTTACCGAACACGCGAGTGCCGGCTGGGTAACGACGAGCGATGTTTTGCCATGGATCTTCATCCATTTGTTTCATGCCCAACGAGACGCGGGTTTTGTCTTTGTCGAATTTCAGGACTTTAACTTTAACTTCCTGACCGATCTCTACGCACTCGGATGGATGACGCACGCGACGCCATGCCATGTCTGTGATGTGCAGCAGACCGTCGACGCCGCCCAGATCGATAAACGCACCGTAATCGGTGAGGTTTTTAACGATACCGGTAACGATCGCGCCGTCTTGCAGCGTTTTAACCAACTCTTCGCGCTCTGCGCTGTATTCGCTTTCGACGACCGCACGACGCGACAACACCACGTTGTTACGTTTTTGGTCGATTTTGATGACTTTAAATTCCAGATCGCGATTTTCCAGGAAAGCAGTATCGCGGATAGGACGAACGTCTACCAGAGAGCCTGGCAAGAAGGCGCGCAATGCACCGACTGCCACAGTGAAACCGCCACGTACTTTGCCATTGATACGGCCGACGATGGTTTCTTGTGTTTCAAAGGCTTTTTCCAGTTCCGCCCAAGCTTTACTTTTCTTGGCTTTATCACGGGAAAGAAGAGTGGCGCCCAGGCCATCTTCGAATAAATCGAGAGCAACCTCAATTTCGTCACCTACATTGACCTCTAGGTCGCCGTCGGCGTTCAGGAACTGCCATTTCGGAATGACACCTTCTGATTTGGCTTGCGTGCTGACGATAACAAATTCGTTTTCGATATCAACAACGGTACCAATTAGCATTGCGCCAGGACGCATTTCCGTCTTGGCATAACTCTCTTCAAACAACTCTGCAAAGCTTTCGCCCATCTCTACTTTCCCAAACTTGCTAAGACTCAAGCAAGCTTTCTCTTCTCTGAAATTAAAATAAAGCCACCGATAACAATTCGGTAACCACCACTAGTCTGAATTGACTAAATTTACCACCTGATCAATCACTTGCTGAATAGTCAAACTGGATGAATCGATGTAATGCGCACCTTCCGGCACGGTGAGCGGAGCCGTAGCTCGCTGCTGATCGCGAAAATCGCGTTCTTCTATTTCCCGAGTGATTTGGGGAAGGTTAGCATCAATCCCCTTTTCAATCAACTGTTTATATCGCCTAAGCGCCCTTTCCTCCGCACTGGCGGTTAAATAAACCTTGATTTTGGCATCTTGAAACACCACGCTACCCATATCGCGGCCGTCCGCGACCAAGCCTGGAAGTCTTTGAAAATCCTTTTGTTTTTGCAATAACACTGCCCTTACTTCCGGATACGCGGCAATCACGGACGCAGTATTGCCGGTGGTTTCGGTGCCCAATTGACTGGTAATGTCGATGCCATCAAGCTTAACGATCAACTCGTCGCCGCAATCGAATTCTAACGACATGGCTTCAGCGACTCGGCAAATAGCGGTTACGTCCGATAACTCAAGACCCGATTTTAAAACCGAAACAGCTAACGAGCGATAAATCGAGCCGCTATCCAGATAATTCCAACCCAAAATTTTCGCGACGGCGCGGCTGACCGTGCCTTTACCTGCGCCACTGGGACCATCTATCGTCAATACGGGTACTTGCATCTTAAAAACTCGTTAATGCCAAACCCAGTTTGGTGGCCAAATCGCGGAATTCCGGAAATGATGTATTCACGTTCGCACAATCCCTGATCGTGATCGGGCCGTTGGCGCGCAAACCGGCAATCGAAAACGACATCGCGATACGGTGATCGCCATGCGATTCCACTTCCCCAGTGCCAATGTGACCGCCGCCGTTAATCAGCATACCATCTTTGGTTGGCTGCGCATCGACACCGAGAATTTGCAAACCGTCAGCCATCACTTGAATCCGGTCGGATTCCTTGACTCGTAATTCTTCGGCGCCAGTCAATACGGTTTGACCTTCCGCACAAGCTGCAGCCACAAATAACACCGGAAACTCGTCGATTGCCAGCGGCACCAAATGCTCGGGGATGTTGATGCCTTTCAACTGTGCCGAACGCACATGCAAATCGGCTACGGGTTCACCGCCGACTTCTCTCTCGTTCAATACTTCGATATTCGCCCCCATCAGGCGCAAAATATCGATCACGCCGGTACGAGTCGGATTGATGCCGACGTGACGCAAGGTCACATCCGAATCAGGAGCAATACTGGCACCGACCAGAAAGAACGCCGCCGAGGAAATATCGCTAGGCACATCAATGCGGGCGGCAGTCAATTTGCCTTGATTGGTAATACGAGCGGTGCTGCCTTCGCGTTGCACTGGATAACCAAAGCCGTTCAACATCCGCTCGGTATGATCCCGGGTCGGTGCTGGCTCGGTCACACTGGTTTCGCCTTCAGCATACATACCCGCCAACAACAAACAGGATTTGACCTGAGCGCTGGCGATGGGCATATCATAGTGAATGCCTTGTAATTTGCCGGCTTTGCCTTTGATATGCAGCGGCGCGGTGCCATTTTCCTGGGTAACAATCTCGGCGCCCATCAGCGCCAAAGGTGCGGTCACCCGTTTCATCGGCCGGGATTCCAGCGATTTATCGCCAGTTAAAACAGTATCGAATGGTTGCCCGGCCAGCAAACCCGAAAGCAAACGCATCGAAGTACCGGAGTTGCCCAAATACAAAGGTTTCTCCGGCGCTTGCAAACCGTGCTTGCCAACGCCGTGTATCGTCACTTCGCCATTGACCGGCCCTTCGATTTTTACACCCATAGCCCGGAAAGCTTCCAAGGTAGAAATGGCATCTTCCGCGTTTAAAAAACCGGTGACGTGGGTGACACCTTCCGCCAGTGAACCCAGCATAATCGAACGGTGCGACATGGACTTATCGCCCGGCACACGGATTTCGCCGCGCAAACTGCCGCCCGGCTGTACTTGAAAAGTAATGGTTTTTGACATGTTAATCTTCTTAGTCTTCTTGTTGATCGAGAAAACGCTGCCGGGCATTTCTGGCATACGTAAAGGTTTCAAACAATTGCGCAGACTTATCCTCAACCAGCAATTGTTCTATTTTGCTTAATTCCGCTTGAAACTGGCGAATCAAGGGCACGATTTCCTGCTTATTGGCCAGACAGATGTCCTGCCACATGGTCGGATCGCTGGAGGCGATACGACTGAAATCCCTGAAACCGCCGGCGGCATATTTGAATATCTCGCGCTGTTCGTCCTTGCGCCCCAATAAACCGACCAAGGCGAAAGCCAAAATATGCGGCAAATGGCTGGTGGCGGCTAATACGGTGTCGTGATGCTCTACCGACATCACCGAAACGCTGGAGCCGATCTTTTCCCAAAATGCATGGATTTTCGCCAGCGCCAGCTTATCGGTGCTTTCTAGCGGCGTCAGGATCAGGCGGCGATTGACAAACAAATCGACGGTCGAAGCATCCACACCGCTGCGCTCGGCGCCGGCAATCGGGTGCGCAGGCACAAAATTGCTGGGTACGGTACCGAAAACTTCCGCCAATGCGGAAACCACGCTGCCCTTGGTGCTGCCGGCATCGCTGTAAATAGCATTCGAGTTCCAGTGCGGTTTAATTTGTTCGAAAATAGCCTTCATGCTACCGACCGGCGTGGCGACGATTACGCAATCGGTATTTTGCAATGCCGCAGCTATGTCGGTGTAAAACTGGTCGATGACACCGAGTTGCTTCGCCAATTGCATATTCGGCAGATTTTTCTCCCGGCCGTAGGCAACGACTTCACGACATAAGCCTTGGGCGCGCGCGGCCCTGGCAATAGAACCGCCGATCAAACCGATGCCGATGATACACAGGCGGTTAAACACCGCTCAGCACCTCGCGCAACGCTTTTATGAATATGGCGTTTTCACGTTCCGTGCCGATACTGACACGCAGGTGGTTAGGCATTTCGTAATTGGCAACCGGCCTTACGATCACACCCTTGCGCAGCAAGGCCTCGTAAATCGGCAAAGCCGGTTGTTTCACATCCACGGAAACGAAATTGCCGGACGAGGGAATCCAGGGTAAATCCAATTCCTTAAAAACATCAGTCAGTTGCGTCATACCGGCGTTGTTAAGAGCCACGGTCTGATTCAGGTAATCTGTGTCCCCCAGCGCGGCTTCCGCAGCGGCCAAAGCCAGCATGCTGCAATTGAAAGGCTGACGCACCCGGTTCAACAAATCGGCGATATCCGGCGAGGAAATCCCGTAACCGATGCGCAAGCCCGCCAAGCCGTAGGCCTTGGAGAACGTGCGGGCAATAATCAGATTCGGATAACGATTCGGCCAAGCCAACGATTCGGTTCGCACGGCAGGATCGACAAACTCGTAATAAGCCTCGTCTAAGACGCACAGCACATGGGCTGGCAAATCAGCGATAAAGCTCTCCAGTTCGTTTTTATTCAGCAAAGTACCGGTCGGATTGTTGGGATTGGCGATAAACACGACTCGGGTTTTTGGACCAACTTGCGCCCGCATTGCCGCCAAATCATGCCCGTAATTTTTAGCCGGCACCACTTTGGCTTTGGCGCCGACGGCTTGCGTCAGAATCGGATATAACGCGAATGCGTGCTGGGAAAACACTACTTCCAGTTCCGGCGTAACAAAAGTCCGCATCACCAATTCCAGAATCTCACTGGAACCGTTACCCAGGGTAATTTGCTCGGGTGCTACATTTAATTTGGCCGACAATTCGGCTTTCAATGTAAAACCGCTACCGTCGGGGTAGCGGGTTAATTCGGGCAAGATTGCTTGAATGGCCGCCGCGACTTTGGTGCCGGTGCCCAATGGATTTTCGTTAGAAGCCAGCTTGATGACTTCTGCGATACCCAGCTCGCGCTGCAATTCATCCACCGGTTTACCGGGCACATAAGGCACCAGCTGTTGAACGCCGGCAGTAGCAAGTTCTACAAATTTGTTCATCGAATTAAAGATTAAATGACGGCTTTTGGATAAGAGCCGAGGATTTTCAACATTTTGACGTTGTTTTGCAGGGTTTCCAGCGCCTTAGCGACATCGGGATCGTCGCGATGACCATCGATATCGATAAAAAACACGTATTCCCACAAGCCCTGCCGCGATGGCCTGGACTCGATATGCGCCATGCTGATGCCGTATTCGGCAAACGGCCCCAAAATCTTATGCAAGGCGCCGGCTTGATTGCCGGTGGACACCAAAATGGAGGTTTTATCGAGCCCGGTGGATGCCGGTTGCTGTTTGCCGATGACGATAAAGCGCGTGGTATTATTGGATTCATCCTCAATGTGTTGCTCGATGATGTTCAACTCATACAATTCGGCGGCCATCAGACCGGCTATCGCGGCTTTATTGTGGTCCAAAGACGCTAGTCTGGCCGCTTCGGCATTACTGCTCACCGCCGTGCATGGCACGCCCGGCAAATAAGTATTCAACCATTGCCGACACTGCGCCAAGGATTGCTGATGGGAATAGACCTCGTTAATCGCCGCCAACGTATCCATTTTGCCGAGCAGATTTTGATGCACCCGAATTTCGACTTCGCCGCAAATTTGCAAGGACGTGGTCATAAAACGGTCCAGCGTATGCGCAATTACGCCTTCGGTGGAATTTTCCACAGGCACCACACCGAATTGACAATGACCGGTTTCCACCGCCAAAAAAATCTCCGGTATTGTCGCCACCGGAATGCCCTTCACGGCGTGACCGAAATGCTTGAAGGTTGCTTGCTGGGTAAAGGTGCCAACCGGCCCCAAAAACGCCACTTCCAAGGGTTTTTCCAAAGCCAAACAAGCCGACATCAACTCCCGGAACAAATGCACCGAAGCATCGTCACTCAAAGGACCAGGGTTCAGCTCCTTGATTTTGCGCAACACCTGAGCTTCGCGATCAGCACGGTAAAAACTACCGGTTTCGCCTTCGGCCATTTTGGTTCTGGCTACTTCAATAGCGCACTCCGCCCGCCGATTGATCAACTGCAATATTTGCTGATCAATCGCGTCGATACGTTCGCGCAGCTCCGATAAAGGAATAATCGCCGTCATTTTGGATTGCTTAGTGAGTACGTTCGAACTCGGCCATGAAATCGATCAAGGCATCGACCCCAGCTTCCGGCATAGCATTGTAAATACTGGCGCGCATGCCACCGACGGAACGGTGACCAGCCAGCGTACTGAGGCCGTTTTTCTCGGCCAACACCAAAAACTCTTTATCCAGAGCCGCATCAGCCAACACGAAAGGCACGTTCATTCGGGAGCGGTAGTCTTTCACCACCGGATTGCTGTAAAGGCTGGATTCATCGATAGCTTGGTAAAGCTTGCCGGCTTTACGAATATTATGCTGCTCAATGGCCGCGATACCGCCTTGCTGTTTCAGCCATTGCAACACTAGACCAAGCAAATACCAGTTATAGGTAGCCGGTGTGTTTAACATCGAATCGGTTTTTGCTTGCTGCTGATAATCAAAAACCGCCGGCACGGTTTTTGGTGCCAAGCCGACCAAATCGTCACGAACGATGACCACGGTCACGCCGGATGGCCCCATGTTTTTTTGTGTACCGGCGTAAATAATGCCGTAGCGGCTGACATCGACCGGACGCGACAAAATGTTCGAAGACATATCGCACACCAAGGGCAAATCCCCCGCGTCGGGAACTTCGGAAAATTCCACGCCGTGAATGGTTTCGTTGGAGGTGTAGTGCAGATAAGCGGCGTCTTTATCGATATTCCAGGTATCGAACGCTGGAATAGTAATAAATTTTTCGGCTTCCGAGGTGGCAGCGAGCTGTACTTCGCAATATTTACCGGCTTCTTTGATGGCACTGGTAGACCAGGCGCCGGTGTTCACGTAACTGGCCTTGGTTTTGCCGTTGAGAATATTCTGCGGAATCAGCGCGAACTGCGCGCTGGCACCGCCTTGCAGGAACAGCACTTTGTAATTAGCAGGAATACCGAGCAGTTCTATCAAATCATTTTTCATCGCTTCGGCGATGGCCATGAAATGTTTGCCGCGGTGGCTCATTTCCATCACCGACATGCCGCTATCTTGCCAATTCAACATCTCTTGTTGAGCTTGCAGCAGTACCGATTCCGGCAACATGGACGGACCGGCGCTAAAGTTATAAATCCTTGCCATCGTTACTCCTCTTCTCCGCCTTGTTCGGCGCTGTCGGTTTCCACCACATCAACATCGTTTTCGTCAATATCGCCGTCCACATCGTCTTCATCGCCCAGACCATCGATACGATCAACACCAACGACTCTTTCGCCCTTATCCAGACGAATGACGGTAACACCTTGAGTATTTCTGCCGACGATGGAAATTTCCTTAACCCGTGTCCGCACCAGCGTACCGCCGTCAGTGATCAACATGATCTCGTCAGTATCGTTAACCAATACCGCGCCGACTACCGCACCATTCCTCTCGGAGGTTTGAATCGCGATTAAGCCCTGGCCGCCGCGTCTATGCTGGGTAAACTCTTCCAGCTTAGTGCGTTTGCCGTAACCGTTTTCGGTGATATTCAACACCGTGCCTTCGCTGGCGATGATTAAGGATATGACTTTTTGGCCTTCCTGCAGACGGATACCGCGTACGCCGGTAGCGGTCCTGCCCATGGAGCGCACATCGGTTTCGTTGAAGCACACGGCCTTGCCATCACTGCTGAACAACAACACGTTTTGCTGCCCGTCGGTAATCGCCACGCCCACTAAAGTGTCGTTTTCGTTTAGATCGATAGCGATTTTGCCGTTACTGCGCTGGCGTTCGAACTCGGGCAACGGGGTTTTTTTCACGGTACCCGATGATGTGGCCATGAAAATGTATTTATCCGCACTGTACTCACGGACCGGCAACATCGCATTGATCTTCTCGCCTTCTTCCAGCGGCAACAGATTTACAAACGGCTTGCCGCGCGATGCCCGGCTGGCGACCGGCAGATTAAACACCCGCAACCAATAGACTTTACCCGCGGACGAGAAGCACAGAATCGTGTCGTGGGTATTGGCGATGATCAGTTTTTCGACGAAATCGTTTTCCTTCGTTGCAGTCGCCGACTTACCACGGCCACCGCGGCGCTGGGCTTTATAATCGCTGAGCGGCTGGGTTTTCACGTAACCCTCGTGCGACATCGTCACCACCATATCTTCTTCGGTGATCAGATCCTCGGCGGACAGATTGGAATAATCCTGGACGATTTCGGTGCGGCGGGCATCGCCGTATTGAGTTTTGATCTCTTCCAGCTCTTCGCGGATCACTTCCATCAAGCGCACATCGCTACCCAAAATATGCAAATATTCGTCTATCAACTCCAGCAGCTGCTTGTATTCGTTGACGATTTTTTCTTGTTCCAAGCCTGTCAAACGATGCAGACGCAAATCCAAAATAGCCTGCGCCTGATTTTCGGATAAGCGGTAAGAGCCGTCTACCAAGCCAAATTCGATAGACAAATCGTCCGGCCGCGAACGATCCGCATCGGCTCTATCCAGCAAGGCCGCAACCAAACCGGCATTCCAGGTGTGCGCTAGCAGGCCGACTTTGGCTTCTTGCGGGCTGGGCGAGGATTTGATCAGCTCAATCATCTCGTCGATATTAGCCAATGCAACCGCCAAACCTTCGAGGATATGCGCCCTTTCTCGCGCCTTGCGCAGGTTATAAATGGTTCTGCGGGTAACGATCTCGCGACGGTGATCGACAAATGCCGCCAGAATGTCTTTCAACCCCATCAAATGCGGCCGACCATCGTACAGCGCCACCATATTGATACCAAATACGGTCTGCATTTGGGTTTGTTTGTACAGATTATTTAGCACCACGTCCGGCACCTCGCCGCGGCGCAATTCGATGACCATGCGCATGCCATCCTTATCAGACTCATCGCGCAGACCCGAAATACCATCCAGTTTGCCCTCTTTAACTAATTCGGCGATTTTTTCCAGCAAACGGGCTTTGTTGACCTGATACGGTAATTCAGTGGTGATGATGGCTTGGCGACCACTATCGCCAATGTCTTCAAAATGGCTGCGGCCACGCAGGTAAATCCGGCCACGACCGGTGGCATACGCTTCAAAAATACCGGAGGCGCCATTAATAATGCCGGCGGTCGGAAAATCAGGTCCCGGCACGATTTGCATTAATTCGGGAATCGTCAGATCGGGGTTTTCGATCAAGGCCAGGCAGGCGCTGATAATCTCACCCAGATTATGTGGAGGAATATTAGTGGCCATACCGACCGCGATGCCGGCAGAGCCATTGACTAACAGAGTAGGCACCCGAGTCGGCATCACCGTGGGTTCGGATTCCGATTCGTCGTAGTTGGCAACGAAGTCCACGGTTTCCTTATCCAGGTCCGCGAGTAATTCATGGGCGATTTTCGCCATTCGCACTTCGGTATACCGCATCGCCGCCGGCGAATCACCGTCCACCGAACCGAAGTTGCCTTGACCATCGATTAACATGTAGCGCAAGGAAAACGGCTGCGCCATCCGCACCATGGTGTCGTAAACCGCTGTATCACCATGCGGATGGTATTTACCGATCACGTCACCGACGATACGCGCCGACTTTTTATAAGGTTTGTTCCAGTCGTTTCCGAGCTCGTTCATCGCGTAAAGGACGCGACGGTGCACCGGCTTGAGGCCGTCTCTGACATCGGGAAGTGCCCTGCCGACGATGACGCTCATGGCGTAATCGAGGTAGGATTGTTTCATCTCGTCTTCGAGATTGACGGGGATAATTTCTTTAGCGAAGTCTGACATGGGTCCGTGGTTCCAGTGCAGTCGAAAGCTTATCGATCGACGGGTTAGCCTGAAGCATCAATTCCATTTAAGCATGGCTAACAGGTTTATAAAGCAGTCGATTATAGCAAACGCCACCCTCTGCCGTCAGGCAAAAATCTCGCTCAAAAAGTTTTGCATCGCCTGCCAAGACCGGCGATCAGCAACCGGCTGATAAACGGTACCAAAATCAGGATTATTAGCCACCGGGTTGGTAAAGGCGTGCATCGTATGCCCGTAACTATGCAACTGCCAGTCCGCACCAGCCTTGGTTAATTCGTCTTGCAAGGCAAGTACTTGCTCAACGGAGGCCATAGGGTCGTCATAGCCATGCAACACCATTACCTTAGCCTTAATTTGGGGGTTCGGGATATTTTCAGGCGCACCGAGCAAGCCATGAAATGACACTACTCCACGCATATCCACACCGGTCCGGGCCAAATCCAGCGCGCATAAACCACCAAAACAAAAGCCTATCGCCGCAATCCTGGCGTTGTCGGCCCAAGGCATCAGCTTGACTGTGGATAGCGCTGCCTGTAAGCGCTGTTGCAATTTCGCCCTATCTTGTATGAAGGGTTGCATCAATTTGGCGTTTTGTTCCGGCGTCTTGCCTAGGACGCCTTTGCCGTACATATCGGTAGCGAACGCCAAGTAACCCAATTCCGCCAACTTGAAGGCCTTGTCAGCCACAAACTGGTCTCGCCCACCCCAAGCATGATGGATCAACACCACCGGTCTCTGACCGACAATCGCATCGTCGTAAGCAAAAAAACCTTCCAGCACCGTGTCGCGATCCAGGTAACTGACCGTATTCGAGATTATCGCCATGAGCTTTTTCCTACCCCGTTAATTACAGCTCGCCCGCTTGTTGTAATGCCTGCAAAAATCCCGCCGATGCCTCTTCGACCATATCCAGCACCCGCTCAAAACCATAACTACCACCGTAGTAAGGGTCTGGCACTTCGCGTTGATTCAAGTGCGGCGCATAATCGAGAAAATGGCGAATTTTATGACTCAAATCAATCGGACAGGCTTCTTTTAGTACGGCGTGATTTTCGTCGTCCATGACCAGAATGTGATCGAACGCTTCGAAATCTGCGGACACAACTTTGCGCGCCCGCAGATGTTTCAATTCAACCCCTCTGTCGCGAGCGGCTTTTTGCGCGCGCAAATCGGGCGCATCGCCAACATGGTAGGCATGAGTACCCGCAGAGTCTATTTGAAAGCGCTCCGCCAGATTTCTTGTAGACACTAAATGAGAGAAAACGCCTTCCGCGGTGGGCGATCTACAGATGTTACCCATACACACAAACAAAACCTTGATTTTCCGCATAGTTGTTAAGTTTTTAGAATAGTTGACGCTAAATTGTAAGCTATACTCGGTTGGCATGTCTTCAGGGCGGTACTGGAAAGACAGTTAATACAAGAAATTTAAAGCGTATTTTAGGGGAGTTTCGGATGTTGATGATGAACTGGCATTCTGTAGGGGTAAAGGTGGTTTCTATCACCATGTCGGTGCTAACACTTTTAGGCATAGCCATTTTGGTTGTTTACTCAAGCTTTGAGAAACAAAAGCTGATTGACCGGGAAATCAAAGCCTCGCGGCAACTACTCACTTTGTCCGAATCAATCCGCGACAATGTCGTAAAAAAATGGGAAGCCGGCATCTACACGCCTGAGCAACTCATGCAATTGGTCGAACAAAAAGGTAGCTCTAAAGCCAGAGAACTGGTAATCGCCACCGTACCGACGGCCAATGCCTGGGATGTCATCGAAGCAGAAGCCAAAGAGCACGGCTTTCGTTTCAAAGCACCGTCTCTTAACCCCCGAAACCCCCGGAACGCAGCGGATGACATCGAGCGTCAAGCGCTGGAGTTTTTCAGAAGCAACCCGTCCGCCCAAGACTTCAGCTACGTAGACGAAGAAAAACAGGAAGTCCGCTATTTACGCCCGGTCAAATTAGTCAAACAATGCGAATTGTGCCATGGCGACCCCAAGACGTCGCAAAGTCTCTGGAATAACGAAAAGGGCCAAGATTTACTGGGGTATCCGATGGAAAATCGCCACGCCGGCGACTTGCATGGTGCATTTGAGATCGTCACCCCATTCAGTGTGGCGCTAGCCGAGCTGAAGAATAATACCTTCTATGCTATCGGCTTCTTATGCATAACATTGATCATCATTGGTTTTACCGGCTACTTCACGATGAGCAAAATCATCATCGGTCCGCTGACAGCATTGGCTTTGAAACTGCAGGACATCGGTAGTGGCGAAGGCGACCTGCGGGCTCGCCTGGATGCGAGCGGCAAGTCGGAATTTGCCTGGATTGCATCGAGTTTTAATACCTTCGTGCGTAAAATAGCCAAAACCATCGACCAGATCAGCTCCACCAGCGAAAAACTAGCCAGCTCTTCCCACAAGCTTGCGAATATCACCCAATCGACTCAAGCCGGTGTCGAGCGGCAATTGCACGAAACCACGTTGGTGGCTAATGCCATGAAGCAAATGACATCGACGGTGCAAGAAGTCGCCAAAAATGCCGTTAGAGCATCGGAAGCCGCCGAAATCGCCGACCGTGAAGCGTCGTCAGGCAAAAACATCGTGAAAGATGCGGTACATGGCATCAACAGCTTGGCGTCTGAAGTGGAAAACGCCGCCAATGTGATACACGAACTGGAAAACGACAGTAACAGTATTGGCGAGGTATTAGGCGTGATTCAAGGTATTGCCGAGCAAACCAATTTGCTGGCACTGAACGCCGCCATAGAAGCCGCCAGGGCTGGTGAGCAAGGTCGAGGCTTTGCGGTAGTAGCGGATGAAGTCAGAACCTTGGCCAGCCGTACCCAAAATTCCACTTTGGAAATTCAAAAAACCATCGAACGCTTGCAGGACCGCGCGAAACAGGCCGTGGCCGTGATGGAAAACGGTAGAAGCCGCGCCAACTCCAGCGTAGAGCAAGCCGCATCCGCCGGTGGTTCGATAACCACTATCAGCGAACGTATCGATACCATTAACGATATGAATAATCAGATAGCCAGCGCGGCCGAGGAACAAACCGCAGTTGCCGAGGAAATCAATCGCAACATCAGCAATATCAGCCGGGTATCCGAAGAGACTTCGATTGGCGCAAAAAATACGGCGGATGCCTGCCACGAGTTACTCGACCTGGCGAATCAGTTACGCTCCATGGTTGGAAACTTTAAGACCTAGCTAAACCGCTATCCGTTTGGCCCGGCGTAACCATTATTCAGGGCGCGCCGGGACCATATCCAATGTTAAATTTGTACGGTTTGTTCGCCGAGGCTGGCTATAATTCACTAAGAATAATTACAGTTTCGTAGCTTAAGGATGAAGACATGCCCACAAAAATGAACCAACTGTTCGATGAAATCCACAAAATTCCGCAAGTACCCGAAGTCGTAAGATCCCTCATCAATCAGCTAAACAATCCCAACGCGGATATGCTCGACATAGCCAAAAACGTGGAAAAAGAGCAGGTGATTGTTTTAAAAATCCTGCGTTTGGTCAACTCCGCGCATTTTGGTTTATCCCGTAAAATTGGCTCTATAGATGAAGCCATCACCTTGCTGGGCATGAACCAGCTGAAAACCTTGGTGATCGCATCCGGGATTGTCGGTGTAGTACCGCAATTGGATAATTTCGATGTCAAACAAAGCTGGCGGAATAGTTTTCGCACAGCAGGTTATGCAAGATGGTTCGCAGCCCAAGCGGGCCTGGCAGCCGACATCGCCTATACTGCCGGGCTAATCAGCAATCTGGGCAACCTGCTCATTCACATTGGCAGTCCCCGTGAAGCCAACGAAATAGATCAGCATGTGAAAAACGGCAACGTCAGATTGGAAATTGAAAAAAGGCGCTTGGGCTATACCAGCCCGGCGGTCTGCGCGGAGCTTTGCCGTCGCTGGAAATTTGCTGACGAATTGGTCGAAACCATCGAACAATCGGCGGAACCTTTAGCCGCGGACACGCCCAACAAATTAGCTTGCGCAGTTTTCCTCGCCCATACAATCAGCGACTGCCAGGATCAGGGTTTGGATGAAAATCAAATTTTGGCTTCGCTACCCAATCAAGTCACCGCACTTTTAGGCCTATCGGACCAACTTCTTAAGGAAAAATTGCCGGATGTTCTAGCGGCTAAATCTGAGCTCGACGGCCTTCTGGATTAAGAAACATAATTTTCAATAATCGTTCAGACGAAATTATTTTGCCTGAACGACGGCTAATTTATTCCTTCTCAGCCCCCGCCCTAAAACCAACTATCAGCGCGCCGTCATCCCCAAATTGACCGCAATATGAGCAAGCTCTGTGGTAGTGTCCACCTGGAGCTTTTTCTTGATTTGCGTGGCGTAGTTCGCCACAGTTTTATGGCCTAGACACAGCTGATCGGCGATCTTATGCACCGTCAACCCTTGGGCAAGCAAGCTAAATACATCGAACTCGCGTGCAGAAAAACCGGCGATTATCGCGTGATAACCGGTGTACTGCTGCTCTTCCCCGCCGCCCTTGACCAAACCGCGCTCGACATACTGTTGACCAGCCATAATTGCCGCTATCGCTTCGGCAAGAATACCGGGAGCGCTATTTTTGGTGATATAGCCCTGCGCGCCGGCTGCCAATGCCCGGCTGACATAAACTTGTTCATGATGCACACTAAAAACTAAAATTCTTGCCTCACTATCGCGCTGAATGATCCGCCGAATAGTTTCCAAACCGCCAATCCCCGGCATGGACAAATCCATCACCAACATATCGGGCTGTAATTCTTGATAAAGCTGAATAGCCTGTTCACCACGCTCGGCTTCGCCGATAACTTCGACACTATCCCCGGCAGCCAACAGCATTTTAAAACCAGCCCGCACCACCAGGTGGTCATCCACCAACACGATTTTTATCTTGTTATTCATACGAGTGGGATTCGCGCATTAACCAACATACCTGAACCAGGGCGAGACAACACCTGCAATTCGCCGTCCAGCGACTTGATACGTTCTTTTATACCCAGCAAACCAAAGCCTTGACTGGTAGTCTGCAAATCGCAGCCGCGTCCGTCATCCTGCACTTTAAGTTGCAAACATGCCTGGGGGAGATCCAGCTTATCCAAGTCAATTGTCACGCTATGGGCTTGTGCATGGCGCACCACGTTAGTCAAACACTCCTGAATCACCCGAAACACTTGAATAGTCAGATTTTTATCCAAACCATCCACTGCGTCGCTACAACGAATCGTCAGCCGCAGGTCAGCATTGCGTTCCGACCAATGATTAACCATCTCTTCCAAAGTGGCCTTCAATCCTAATTCGGTCAAGACCAGAGGATGCAATTGCTGCATCATCGAACGCACCACAGTCATTAAGTGATCGCAAATTCCCGCGATTGTTGCGGTTATTTTAGCCGCGTCGGCTTTACGATGCGCTGCCGTAACCGCCATCACTTTGATAGCCGTCAGGGATTGGCCAAATTCGTCATGCAACTCCTGCGACAGACGTTGGCGCTCTTCTTCCTGAATGGCTAGCGAATGCTGTGTCAATGCGCGATTTTCCTGGCGGGTTTTTTCCAATTCAACCGTCATATGATTGATTGCCTTGGCAATATCATCGAATTCCTGCGTGGAAAATGGCGGCAATTGTTGCCGATATTGGCCGGTTTCGATCAGGCGCAAGGCGTCCACGATGACCGCAATCGATTGCAAAGACTTATTAAATACCAGATTAACCGCTAGAAAAGTCAACATGGTCAACAAGGAAATCGACGCAAAAAACGCCACGCTTTCCTGCCAGACTTCGGTGATTTCATCGAGCGGCTGAGCCTGAATAATCAGCGTCAACAACTTGCCGTCCTGCATGTTCAGCTGATGCTCGACTTTGGGATAGTCGCCCTTGACCAAACGGATAAACCAACTAGGCGGCATTTCTTCGGGATTGGTCGGCTGATTTTCGCCGGCAAAATGGATTAACTGTCCGTCCGGCTTTTGCAATTGAATGCTCAAATGCCGCGTTTGCCGCAAGGCGCTGAAGCGGGATAAATCGTCGCTTTGTTGAAATACCGGCGTATCGGTGATGCCCAAGGTGATCAGCTGCAAAGCCAGATGAATCGAGGCATCCACCTCCTTCTCGACCGCTTGGCGGGCTTGCCAGACCGCAATCGCCCCGCCCAATACCAAAATACAAACCGAAGACAGCAGGATGCGACAGATAATCTGGTAGCGAAGGCTCATAACGTGGAGTGCGTTGAAAACCCTCTATTATCCCGTCTAGCTTCCCACACAGCTATAGGAAAAATTCTTATTTATTTCCTGGCGATGAGAACTGCAAATTGGAGCCCCTGAATCATTGAGAGGCTCGGGATATGGGTTACTCAAGCTCGATCCTATTTAACCAAACGCAAGCCTCGGCGCTGACTCAGCCTACCCAAACCCGGGCATTTCTGAACATTCGCAACCACGCCCCATCTTCCAACCAATCGGCCGGATGCCAGGAGTTCTGTATCGCCCTGAAACAACGTTCCGGATGCGGCATCATGATGGTAAAACGGCCGTCGACGGTAGTTAAACCGGTAATGCCCAGCGGTGATCCGTTCGGGTTGGCCGGAAAGGCTTCGGTTTCCTTGCCGTAATTATCGACATAACTGATCGCAACCTCGGCTTCGGCAGGGTTTTCGGAATCGAACTCGGCGCGCCCTTCCCCATGAGCGACCACAACCGGCAATATAGAGCCTGCCATGCCTTGGAAGAAAATCGACGGCGAAGCCTGCACCTTGACCATCGCTACCCGCGCCTCGAATTGTTCCGACAGATTGCGTTTGAACTGCGGCCAGTGTTCCGCACCTGGAATAATATCCTTCAGGCCGGACATCATCTGACACCCGTTACAAACCCCCAAACCAAACGTATCGGGGCGGGCAAAAAACGCGGCAAATTCGTCGCGTGCTTTCGGGTTGAATAAAATTGATTTGGCCCAGCCGCCGCCCGCACCGAGCACGTCACCGTAAGAAAAACCGCCGCAAGCCACCAGACCGGTAAAATCGGCCAGCGACACCCGGCCGCTGATGATGTCGGTCATGTGCACATCGATGGCCGCGAAACCGGCTCTATCGAAGGCTGCCGCCATTTCCACGTGGCCGTTGACACCTTGCTCCCGCAAAATCGCGACTTTAGGTCGATCCGCATCCGCAAATTTTGCAGCGATGTTGTCGTTGATGTCGTAAGTCAACTGAGCGGACAAACCTGGATCGTTGTCATCGGCGATTCGCTCGAATTGTTGCCGTGCGCAATCGGGATTGTCGCGCAAGGCTTGCATCCTGAAGCTGACTTCCGACCAGGTTTGTTGCAGTTCAGCGCGTTTCGCACTGTAAATTTCCTTGCCGTTACGGACGATTCGTAACTTTTGATCTGAACTTAATTTACCGACGATATGGGTAAATTCGTCCAGCCCGGCCTGATCCAACAGTCGCGCGACATGATCCAATTCAGTGGTTTTTACTTGCAGTACCGCGCCCAATTCCTCGTTAAACAAGGTCGCCAGTGCGTCGTCGCCCAGTTCGGAAATATCTAGTTCAACGCCTTTACGGCTGGCAAACAGCATTTCGGTTACCGTAGCCAGCAAACCACCGTCGGCCCGATCATGGTAAGCCAGAATCAGCCCTTGGTCGTTCAAGGCTTGAATGGTATCGAAGAAACGCTTGAACAAACTCGCGTCGTCCAGATCCGGAGCCCGGTTGCCGAGCTGATTGTAAACTTGGGCCAGCACCGAACCGCCGAGACGGTTCTTGCCCCGGCCAAGATCGATCAACAGCAACACGCTATCGGCATTTTTCAACTCGGGAGTGAGTGTACGACGCACGTCCTGCACCGGCGCGAAGGCGGTGATAATCAGCGACAGCGGCGAGGTCATGGTCTTCTCATGCCACACGCTTTTCATAGACAGCGAATCCTTGCCTACCGGAATCGCAATGCCCAATTCCGGGCACAATTCCATGCCCACCGCCTTGACGGTATCGAACAGCGCGGCGTCTTCACCGGGACTGCCGCAGGCGGCCATCCAGTTGGCGGACAGTTTGACATCATTGAGCTTGCCGATACGAGCCGCTGCCAAGTTGGTCAACGCCTCGCCTATCGCCATGCGTCCGGAAGCAGGACCGTCGATCAAAGCCAACGGCGTGCGCTCACCCATTGCCATTGCTTCGCCGGTGTGGGCATAAAAGCCGGAAGCCGTGACCGCAACATCAGCCACCGGCACTTGCCAGGGGCCGACCATCTGGTCGCGAGCGACCAAACCCGTCACCGAGCGGTCGCCGATGTGAATCAAGAAGCTCTTGTCCGCCACGGCCGGAAACGCTAAGACCCGTTTCACGGCTTCGGCCAACTCGACATTGTCCAGTTGCAATTCGGGCAAATTCTTGGTCAAACGCTGGACGTTTCTATGCATTTTCGGTGGCTTGCCGAACAATACCGACATCGGCAGGTCAACGGGTTTACCACCCAGCCATTCGTCGCTCAGCGTCAGATGTTCCTCGTCGGTGGCATGACCGATCACCGCGTACAAACAATGCTCGCGTTTGCAGAAAGATTCGAACAATGCCAGCGATTCCGGTTTGATCGCGACGACATAACGTTCCTGAGCTTCGTTGCACCAGATCTGCATCGGCGACATGCCCTTGTCGGCGTTCTGCACCTTGCGCAATTCGAAACGGCCGCCACGATCGCAGTCGTGAATAATTTCCGGTACTGCGTTGGATAAGCCACCGGCGCCGATGTCGTGAATAGAGATGATGGGGGTGTTTTCGCCCAGCGAATTACAGTGATTAATCACTTCCTGGCAACGGCGCTCCATTTCCGGGTTTTCCCGCTGCACCGAAGCAAAATCCAGCTCCGCAGCGCTTTCGCCGGAAGTTTGCGATGATGCCGCGCCACCGCCTAGACCGATCAGCATCGCTGGGCCGCCCAGGATAATGATCAGCGAACCGGCCGGAATAGGATGTTTATCCACCAGCATCGGCCGGATGTTGCCCATGCCGCCGGCGATCATGATGGGTTTGTGGTAACCGCGATATTGGTTAGGCTCTCCGGTCTCGGCCGGTTGCTCGAAGCTGCGGAAATAGCCGGCGATGTTGGGCCGGCCGAATTCGTTATTAAACGCTGCGCCGCCGATTGGCCCTTCCAGCATGATGTCCAACGCGGAAACGATGCGCTCTGGCTTGCCGTAATCGGCTTCCCAAGGCTGCGGGAAACCAGGAATTTTCAGATGCGAGACGCTGAAACCGGTCAGACCGGCCTTGGTTGCCGAGCCGCGGCCGGTGGCGCCTTCGTCGCGAATCTCCCCGCCGGAACCCGTTGCCGCGCCGGGATGCGGTGAGATCGCAGTCGGATGGTTGTGGGTCTCCACCTTCATCAGCAGGTGCGTCTGTTCTTCGACATAGCCGTAGGCATAGTTATTCGCCGCATCGCGGATGAAAACCTGCGCGGTCGGGCCTTCCAGCACCGACGAGTTGTCGCTGTAGGCTGACAGCACGCCTTGCGGATTCAGCCTGTGGGTGTTGCGGATCATCGCGAACAAGGACTTGGCTTGCTCTTCGCCATCAATGGTCCAACTGGCGTTGAAGATTTTATGCCGGCAATGCTCCGAGTTGGCCTGGGCGAACATCATCAGTTCCACGTCGGTCGGATTACGACCCAAACTGATGAAGCTCTCGGTCAAATAATCGATCTCGTCAGCCGACAAAGCCATGCCTAATTCAGCGTTGGCCTTAACCAAAGCGTCCCTGCCCTGCTCTACGATAGCTACGGTTTGTAAAGGCTGGGGATCGTGCTCGGCAAACAAATCAAGGCCAGCCTGATCGTAAACCACTTGCTGAATCATTCTATCGTGCAGTAAAGACGCCAGTTGGTGTTTAACAGCATCGCTCAAAGGCTCGGAAGAGGTAAAGCGGTATTCGATACCGCGCTCAATGCGCTTTACCGCGGTCAAACCGCAACGCTCGGCTATTTCCGAGGCCTTGCTAGACCAAGGGGAAATAGTGCCCAAACGCGGCACCACCCACAAGGAGACAAATTGGGATTCAGACGATTCGCCGCTCCCTTCCGCGGCCGCATTTTCGCTGCTTTCCTCGCTTTGGCCATAATCGAGCAAGCGTCCCAGCATCGCCGATTGCTCGGCGGATAGCTGACCATCGATTTGCACGAAATGCTGAAACCGGGCACTAACAGCAGTAATGCTGCCGACCACTGCCTGCAGTTCGGTCAGCAGTTTTTCAATACGAAAACGGGAAAGAGCGGAGGTTCCGGATAGGGTCAACATGGGCTGTGTTTGAATGGTTTTTTATAGCTAAAAGAGTAAATACAGGACATTCCGCAGATAAAACACGGCAAGCCCCAAATCACAAACAAGGCGGCGATTTTATGGCGACGGCGTATTGTCGGCTGCTTTGTCCGACTTGTCAGCGGTACCGCTGGGTATATCCTGATTAATGCCTTCGGTGATCAATCTGAGCAAAGAGGTCGCAGCGACATTTGACAGGGTCTTACCGTCACTATCTTGCACCGTCACTTCGGTAAGCAATTCATCAAGTTGATGCAGGCTTACCCGATATTCCTGTTCCTGGCTGGGATCGTCGCCGAATAAAAAAGTGATTTCGTCCAGAATGGAACCGTCTTCCGGCTTAATCGCGTCAGGATCGTATTTGACGAAGAAATAGCCTTTGTCCATATTCCGCTCGACCACTTCCAATTTTTGGCGGCTCAAGGCTTTGCCGACTATCCACCACGCTTGAGTGGCGGATTGATCGATTTGTAAACTGCTGACGCCACTGCTGCCGGCCGCTTGCACACTTTTCCCGGAACCGGCTGCCGCGACAGTCTCTTTAGCTTCGGTTTTTTCCGGCTTACTGGGCGCCGGCTCTGCGGCTGCCGCGGATCGGACAGGCTCTTGCCGCATCGGCTCTGGTGCAGTTTCCGGCGCATTGCTTACCGGACGGGTCGCCAAGGTCTTGGTTTTTAGATCGTCAGGGACGACTAATTCGGGGATTTCGGTAGTAAATTGATAATCTCTTTCCTTATCCGGAAACCAGCTCTTGATGGTGCTGCACGAGGCATTCAACAGCAACGCCGAAACCAGCGTCAGACGACCGTATAGGCGAGTTTTCATGGTTATAAAACGCCGGCTTGATGCATCGCCGCGCGCACGGTAGCAAAACAGTCCTCGGTTAGCCAAGTCAAAGGCAATCGAATACCTTGGCCCATTAAACCCATTTCCGCCACCGCCCATTTGACCGGGATAGGATTGGATTGTATGAAGAGGCTGCTGTGCAAACCGGTCAATTTGGCATCTATCGCCTCGGCAGTCGCGCGATCACCCGCCATTGCCGCCGCCAACATTTCGTGGACCAGTTTCGGTGCCACGTTGCCGGTCACGGTGATGCTGCCGTTGCCGCCCAATAAACAAAATTCGCAGCTGGTGGCGTCGTCGCCGGTATACAGTGCAAAATCGTCGCCGGTTAAATCTCGGATTTCTTTAACTCTTTCCAACTTGCCGGTTGCTTCTTTCACACCCACGATATTATCGATTTTCGCCAGTCTACCCACGGTTTCCGGCAACAAGTCGCAAGCGGTACGCCCCGGCACGTTGTACAGAATTTGCGGAATATCGACCGCTTCGGCGATGGCTTTGTAATGCAGGTACAAGCCTTCCTGGGTCGGTTTGTTGTAATAAGGCGTGACCAGCAAACAGGCGTCCGCACCGGCTTGCTTGGCTTTTTGAGTCAGGTGTATCGCTTCGCGGGTGCAATTGGCACCGGTGCCGGCGATAACCGGTATCCGTCCGGCCACGCAATCGACGATAAATTTAATGACTGCGCAATGCTCGTCTTCGTCGAGAGTTGCCGATTCGCCAGTGGTACCAACCGCTACCAATGCGTCAGTCCCTTGCTCTATATGAAATTCGACCAGCCGTTTCAGACTGGTTTCATCCACCGCACCGTCTTCCGTCATCGGGGTTACCAGCGCAACGATACTACCTTGAATCATGCAAATCTCTCGTGTTTAGGTATATAAAACCGGGGCATTATATCAAGCTAACCCTGAAAACTCAGCCTGTTATATTTGCCGGGCGGCCAGAAATCTATCCAGCGCGTTGGCGAAATTTTGGACATCTTTGGCCGTCATGGCCGCCGCACCACCGGATGCCAAACCGTTGTCGCGCAAGCCTTCCATGAAATCGCGCATGGCCAGTTTTTCACCGATATTCTCCACCGTATAAGCTTCGCCGCGCGGATGAATCACAAACCCCTGCTTGGCTAGGATTTTTGCAGCCAACGGAATATCGCCGGTAATCGCCAGATCGCCGGCCCGCAGATGCTCGACGATATAATCATCAGCGACATCGAAACCGCCGCTGACGCGAATGGATTGGATATAACGAGATGGCGGCACGGCGATGCTTTGATTGGCAATCAGCAGCAATTCCAACTGCCTTTTTTGGGCGACGCGGAACAAAACCGTTTTAATCAAATTAGGACAGGCATCCGCATCCACCCAAATCTTGATTGCCACCGTCATTGCGCGGTCTTCACTTCCGGTTTTGTTCGTATATACCAACCGTAGTACAAGGCATAAGCCACCAAAAATACCAGGTATCCGGACCACAAAATATCCGACGCGAAATGCCCGCCCGAAGTCATCCGGGTAAAGCCCAGGGTCCAAGCCAAGACTATGGTCAGAAGAAAATAAATCGCTTTGTGGTTTTGCGACAGAAAATACAATACAAAAAATGTATAGCCCACCGAACAGTGACCGCAGACGAAAGACTTATCCGGGGTGTGGCCAAATTTGGCAGGCGGCACATATTGGTACTCGCCGCCGAACTGGCTGACATGCACCGGCCGGGGTCTTCCCCAGTGATCTTTGACAATCAGATTAACCACCAAGCCCGGCCCCAAAGCAATGACCAATAAAATATACAAGGCCTTACGGCGAAAGCGTTGCGTATGAGTATTGAAATGACTGAGGACATAAACCGCTAAAGCTATCAGACCGGCCCACAAGGTGAACGGAAAAGCATAGTCATACAGCAGTTTCCAGGGCCACCAATGCTGGGTCGGCCAGACATCGCCGGGATTTTCCGGATGATAAAACAAGGCCGCCAGGCGCAAATCCAGGTCTGTCAGCCCAAACAATAGCGTGGTCAGTGCCGCCAATAGCAACACGAGCATGAGTTCGTTGCGCGCGCGTCTAATTTTCCGATGGGGCATAGCTTTCCTTATCCAATGTTAGCCGGACGGTTTCCGGCCAAAACTTCAGGTTTTCACCTAAATACAGGTAATACGGGGAACTCGGCTTGGCAGGATTGGGGATTTGCGCCAAGAAGCGAAAATTTTGAAACGCCGCTTTCAATTCTGCGGGTAGGTTTTCCTCCGAGGTTTCACCCAGCACAAAGCCATTTTTGCCGACAAACGCCTGCGGACCAGGCCAAACTTCGTACTGCGACGTCACCACACCACTGGGTTCGTAACGATAAACCTGGGGATGATCGGGCAAGTAAAACGCCAACTCGCTCGCCAGATAACGATGGCCCAAGGCTACCACAAAGGTGTTATCCAGATTGGGCAAACTGATCAAGCGCTCGAAATGCATGTTAATCGCCAACTCCTGCCAACTGTTGAAACGCTTGGTGGGATCGAAGGCCGTGTTTTGCAATTTAAATACTTGCAACACGATGGGCAGCGAATAGGTCAACAGCACCATTGCCAAACCCAATGCAACACCGTATTTCAAGGCTTTCTTCCAGGCGCCGGCCAGCCAGTTGCCGGCCAACAAAATCAAGCCGGTAAAATAAAACGGCATCGGCCAATTGCCTTGGGCTTTTTGCAGCACACTGAGCAGCAACACACCAAGCAACAAGGCTGGCCCCATCAATAGCAAAAAGCGTTGTTCCGCAGCCAGGCGTTTAAAATTGAACGCCGCTTGCGCGCTGCTAATCAGCACCAGCACAAACAACACCGGCGAGACCAGTAACAGCTGGTAAAGCAGAAAATCTCGGGCCCATTGTAAATGCTTAAGTACGCTGACCGGTTCATGGTTACCGAAATGACCTCTACTATGCCCGAACATCACCCAATCGTGTTGCTGGTTCCACCATAAAATCGGCACTGCCGCGATCACGATAGGGCTTAAATAAATCAGAAACTCTTTTTTCAACAGCCCCCGGCGTTGCTTATCCAAGGCTAAAAAGATCAGTAACATTAACGGCAAGATCAATGCTGATTGCTTGCTGAGCAAGGCGGCGGCGCTGGCCAAACCGGCCCATAGCCAGGCGTGCGCCTGATTGTCGAACAGTGCCCGTCTTAAATAGTAAACGGTGATTATCCAGAAACAATACAGCGGCGCGTCGATGGTCATCAGGAAGTTGGCCAACACATTGATCGGCGTCGCCAACACCAGCAACAGCGCCAAAGCCCCGCCGCGCGCACCGTAAAATGCCTTGGCCGTGGCGTGAAAATACCCCAGAAATACTGTACCCAACAACAGCGCCGGCAAACGCACGGTAAACGTATGATCGCCCAATAACCAGGTAAACGCACCGATCAGCCAGGCGATCATCGGCGGCTTGCTGTAATAGCACCAGTCCGGTCGCCGCGACCAATCCCAGTAATAGCTTTCGTCACCGATCAAATCAAAGCCATTGATCAGCAGAAATCCGCCGCGCAACAACATGAGCGCCAGCAGCAAAGCCAACGTATGTGCGTCTATCCAGCGTAACAGTCTCTCAGACATAGGCGCTTATTCCCATTTCTCCAGATAATGCAACAACAGTTGCAGGCTGCGTTGGCCGCGAAATTCGTTAATATCCAACTTATAGGCCGCGTTGATTTTTCGGCAACCCAGCCATTTTTCCGGGTGATCGGCAAAAAACGCGATTGCATCCAGCAACTGGCCGCTAAACGGCAAGCGCAACACAAACTTTAAATGCTGCTGCCCGACGATGCGGCACTGGATCACATCGAATACGCCATTGAATACCGGCTCCGGGAAGGTTTGCCCCCACACCGCCGCCTGCTGCAGCGTTTCCGCGAAGACCAAAGTCATATGCTGCTCATCCAGTTCACCATCGGAATAGACCTTCTGTTCCAGATCCACCAGTTCCAGTTTCGCTGCCACTGTCTCGGCAAAAGCCAGGGCAAAATGCGGATAGTCGTGTAGCTTAATCGTCAGACCCGCTGCCATCGCGTGACCGCCGAATTTGCTTAATATCTGTGGATGTTTGGCAGCAATCTCGCTGAGCACATCGCGAACATGCACACCGGTGATGGAACGCGCCGAACCTTTGATATCGCCATTATCTGCCGGCGCAAAGGCGATAACCGGCCTGTGCAAGCGGTCCTTGATCCGCGACGCCAGGATGCCGATCACCCCCTGATGCCAATTGCCGTCATATAAACACACACCAGCCGGCACGTGTTTTTCATCCAGAGCCTTCATTTCCGACAGCAAGACCATCGCCTCGGTCTTCATCTGCCCTTCGACTTCTTTTCGATCCTGGTTCAAGGCATGCAATTGCTCGGCAATATCATGCGCCAAGCCGGCATCGTCGGTCAGCAAACACTGAATGCCTAAGGACATATCGTCCATCCGGCCGGCCGCGTTCAAACGCGGTGCGATGGAAAAGCCCAAATCGCTGGCATGAATCCCGGCCAATTGCTTGCCGGCCACTTCGGCCAAGGCTTTGATGCCGGCCTGACATTGCCCGGAACGGATGCGCAATAAGCCTTGATGCACCAAGATCCGGTTAACTTGATCCAAAGCCACCACGTCTGCCACCGTACCCAAGGCCACGTAATCGAGCAAACGCGCCAGATTCGGTTCAGGGATTCCGGCCTTTTCAAACCAATGCAATTCGCGCAAGCGAATCCGCAAGGCCATCAGGATATAAAACATCACCCCTACGCCGGCGATGTTTCGGCTTGGAAACTTATCGTCAGGCAAATTGGGATTGACGATGGCATCGGCGTCCGGCAGTTCCAGTCCTGGTAAATGGTGATCGGTAATTAACACCTTGATACCGGCAGCCTTGGCGGCTTTGACACCGTCAATACTGGATATGCCATTGTCCACAGTAACAATAATGTCTGGACTCTGCCGCTTCACCAACTCCACAATTTCCGACGTCAAGCCGTAACCGTATTCGAAACGGTTGGGCACCACAAAATCCAAGGCTTTCGCCCCGAGCAGCGCGAAGCCTTTTAAAGCTAGGGCGCAGCTGGTGGCGCCGTCGGCATCAAAATCGGCGACCACGGTAATTTTTTGCTGCTGTTTGATCGCCGACACCAAATGCTCGACCATCTCCTTCATGCCGGTCAGCAGCCAAGGCGATGGCAAGCTCGCCAAGCTCCGATCCAGTTCATCGGCACTCTGCACGCCACGGCTGCTAAAAATCCGTTGCAGCACCGGGTCCATCTCACCAAAGTGCGGATTCTTATTCTGCACCGGCCTGGGCAGGATGACTTTTTTAACGCTTTGCAAATACATATCAGGCAATAAAAAAGCCGGCAATTGCCGGCTTGTCGATGCTCATCGCTAGACTCACATCGAATCCAGAATGGCTTTTTTTACCGCATCCAGCGTCGCGTCTATCGTGATGGGTTGATCGTCCTTGCATTGCGCGATGGCGGTGTCGGGGTCTTTAATGCCGTTACCAGTCAAGGTACAGACGATGGTACTGCCTTCCGGGATGTTGCCGTTAGCGATGTCGTGCAAGGCACCCGCCAACGAGGTCGCGGAGGCAGGCTCGCAGAAAATACCTTCATAAGCCGACAGCATTTTTTGTGCGGCCAGAATTTGCGGGTCGGTAAACGATGCGAACCAACCGCCGGATTGTTTCTGCGCGGTCCAAGCACCGTCCCAGGATTGTGGATTACCGATGCGGATTGCCGTAGCGACCGTTTCCGGATTTTCCACCGGATGGCCGGCTAAAAATGGCGCGGCACCGGCCGCTTGATAGCCGCACATTACCGGACGTTTTTTGGTCACGGCTTTATGCGTGGCCGTATCGGTTGAATATTCTTTATAGCCCTTCCAGTACGCGGTGATATTACCGGCATTGCCGACGGGCAAACAATGGAAATCCGGGGCATCGCCCAAGGCATCGACAATTTCGAACGCCGCGGTTTTTTGGCCGTCGATCCGATAAGGATTGATCGAGTTAACTATGGTTACCGGCGCATGATCGGCAATTTCCTTGACGATAGACATACCGGCATCGAAGTTGCCTTTGATCTGGATGATTTTCGCGCCGTACATCATGGTCTGTGCCAACTTGCCCAGCGCTATCTTGCCTTCAGGAATTAGAACGAAGGCACGAATGCCAGCCCGCACCGCATACGCCGCAGCGGCGGCGGAGGTATTGCCGGTGGACGCACAAATAATGGCTTGACTGCCCTCTTCCACGGCCTTGGTAACTGCCATGGTCATACCGCGATCTTTAAACGAACCGGTCGGATTCAAGCCTTCGAATTTCACATAGATATCAACATCCTTACCTATCAAGCGCGGGATGTTTTGCAGTTGAATCAGCGGGGTGTTGCCCTCGCAAAGACTGATCAACCTGGTGTCGGCGGAGACCGGCAAGCGGTCGCGGTAGCGTTCGATGATGCCTGTATAGCGTGTTTGCGTTGTCATTATTATCCTAGAGTTTCCAAGCGAATCCGCGCCACTTTACCGCTGACTGTCGCCAGCGCTTCGATGGCCGCAATCGCGGCGTTCATTTCTTTTTCCAGCGTCAGTTGCGTCAGCATGATGATCGGCACCGAAGTCTCGCCTTGCGGCGGTTCTTTTTGAATCAAAGCTTCAATGCTGATGTTGTGCGCCGCCAAAATCCGGGTCACATCGGCTAACACGCCGGGCTTGTCTTCGGCGGTCAGGCGCAAGTAATAGGCGGTCTTGATTTGCTCAGCAGGCAATACCGGAATGTCGGCGATGGCATCGGCCTGGAACGCCAGATGCGGCACCCGGTTCTCCGGATCGCTGGTCATCGCTCGGACTACATCGACCAAGTCCGCTACCACGGCTGACGCAGTAGGCTCGGCGCCCGCGCCGGCACCGTAATATAAGGTTGGACCAACGGCGTCGCCGCACACCAATACCGCATTCATCACCCCGTCAACGTTGGCGATCAAGCGTCGCTTGGGAATTAAGGTGGGATGCACGCGCAACTCGATGCCATCCTCGGTCTTACGGGCAATACCCAAGTTTTTTATCCGATAGCCCAGGGCTTCGGCGTATTCGACATCCAGACGGGTGATTTTGGTAATGCCTTCGGTAAAGACTTTTTCAAACTGCAACGGAATACCAAAGGCAATTGACGCCAGAATGGTCAATTTATGCCCGGCGTCTATACCCTCCACATCGAAAGTCGGATCGGCTTCGGCATAACCCAAAGCTTGCGCCTCGGCCAATACATCAGCAAAATCGCGGCCCTTGTCGCGCATTTCGGTGAGGATGAAATTGCCGGTGCCGTTGATAATGCCGGCCAGCCATTTGATGCGGTTACCGGCCAGGCCTTCGCGGATGGCTTTGATGATCGGGATCCCGCCGGCCACTGCCGCTTCGAACAACACCATCACGCCTTTTTTGCTGGCTTCTGCAAAGATTTCGTTGCCATGCAAGGCAATCAGCGCTTTATTGGCAGTGACCACGTGCTTGCCGTTGGCAATCGCGGTCAATACCAGTTGTTTAGCCAGATCGTAGCCACCGATCAATTCAACGATCACATCGATGTCCGGGTCGTTGACGATCTCAAACGGGTCACAGGTCAACGCGATGCCGTCGGTGTCGCAAATCCGCGCCCGACTCAGGTCGCGCGCGGAAGCGCGGGTAACCACAATTTCCCGGCCGGCCCGGCGAGCAATTTCCCCGGCATTCCTTTTCAGTACATTGACGGTGCCACCACCGACGGTACCCAATCCCAAAACCCCAACTGTTACCGGCTTCAAACCTGACTCCTAGCGTGATACCCAAAAATGGCGGCGATTATACTACGTTGTCTTTTTTCAGCATATTGCGGATGCTGCGCAAGGCTTGGCGGGTCCGGTGCTCGTTTTCGATCAAGCTGAAGCGGATATGATCGTCGCCGTGTTGACCAAAACCAATACCCGGTGACACCGCTACTTTGGCGTCGATGATCAATTTTTTGGCAAATTCGATGGAACCCATTTCCCGATAGGCTTCCGGAATTTTGGCCCAAACAAACATGGTCGCCCTCGGTTTTTCGACATGCCAACCCATCGCATTCAAGCCATCGCACAACACATCGCGGCGCGCCTTATACATATCGCAGATTTCTTTCACGCAATCTTGCGGACCTTCCAATGCAGTGATCGCCGCCACCTGAATCGGTGTGAAGGTGCCGTAGTCCATATAGGATTTGATCCGGGTCAACGCCGCTACCAAAGTGGGGTTACCGCACATGAAACCGACCCGCCAGCCGGGCATGTTATAGCTTTTGGATAGCGAGAAAAACTCGACGGCGATGTCTTTCGCGCCCTCAACTTGCAGAATCGACGGTGCCACGTAGCCGTCAAACACGATGTCGGCGTAAGCAATGTCGTGAACGATCCAGATATTGTGTTCCTTGCAGATCGCCACCACCTTTTCAAAGAAATCCAGCTCCACACATTGGCAGGTCGGATTGCCCGGAAAGTTCAGAATCAACATCTTCGGCTTAGGCCAACATTCAGCTATGCCTTTTTGTAATTCCTCGAAAAAATCGACGCCTGGCGTCAACGGCACATGGCGAATATCCGCGCCGGCAATCACCACGCCATAGGGATGAATCGGGTAAGCCGGGTTCGGCACCAGCACTACATCGCCGGGGCCTAAGGTGGCCAGAGCCAGATGCGACAAGCCTTCCTTAGAGCCTATGGTGACAATCGCCTCGGTATTGAAATCCAGATCAACATCAAAACGCCGCTTGTACCAACCGCAAATCGCTTTCCGTAAGCGCGGAATGCCCTTGGAAACCGAATAACGATGGGTGTCATCGCGCTGCGCCACTTCCAGCATTTTATCGAGGATGTGTTTGGGGGTGGGCTGGTCCGGATTGCCCATGCCAAAATCGATAACATCCTCGCCTTCCGCGCGGGCTTTGGCTTTCAGCTCGTTGACGATATTAAAAACGTAAGGCGGCAGGCGGCTAATACGATGAAATTCTTCCATTAATCACTCTTGTGGTTCTGAATTTTAAAGACGGCTTCTAAAAGAAAGCCGGCTAAGGTACTGTTGTTGCAGGGCGATGTCAATTTCGGTGCAGCGAGACGCTTCCGAAAATGCTGATCGGGCGAAATTTAAGGTTGCGCGGCAGTCGTTGCCGGGACTTGAGCGCTATCCGCGCTCTGCTGATGCAGATAAGAACCGCCGACCAGAAAAGCCAGCACCAATAGGTACAAAACTGCGGCAATATTTTTAACTTTCTTGCTGTCGTCGTGCTGCTGGTTGTTCATGGATTAAAGTCTCGTGAATACATAGGTTACTAAGGCAATTGTAACGCTTGCGCAAGCAGCTGAGAATGAAAAGCTGGAACTAAGCAGCCGGCCAAACAATGACCGCCGTCCGCAACCGCGATTTACCAAAACAGGACATCCGATCAAAGTCTTCGCGGGCAATCGGAATAAACTGGCAATCCAATTCGTTCTGCCGGCCGTCGTCCGGATCGGAATCGTGCATGTACAAACAATCCTTATCAAAGCCGCTCATCACCACCCAATGCGGGGCTTTTTTGCGATCCATCGAAAAGGTACTGATCAAAATGATCGGGATTGCCCCGGATTCGAACGCGGCAATCAAATCGTTCTGCGTGACGTTGGCATAATGTATTGCCACACCCTGCTCCGCCGCTTCCTGCTTGAAACAGGTATCGACCAACTCGACAATTTGCTTTTTATCGTCACTGCGCACGCTATCGATAAATAAGGAGCCGGTTTGGTTGATCCACACTTCCACCGCGAATTGCCGGCGTTTGGCAGCCAAGGCCAAACCGATGGGATGGCAACCGCCATGACCGGAAGTCATAAAAATAGTAGTGGCTTCCCGCCATAACTCGATTTCCTGCTCGCGCGACGGCAAATAGCTTTTATTCAAAGCGTGCATCGCCATCATCAACGCCGCCGGACCGCAAGTAAACGGCGTAGTCTGCCGCAGCCAATGCACCGAACGATGCTGAGGGGTATCACGGTAACGGCGGATGCGCTTTTGGTAGCGCAAGGCATCTTTATGGTCTTGGTAATAATCGCGGTACAAGCCAAATTTTTGAAAGCCCAGCGCCTCGTATAAACCAATGGCCGGCGTGTTATCCACACTCACTTCCAGACGCAAATACAAGCGGCCATCATCGCGCGCGGCTTGCTCGCCGGCCAGCATTAAAGTCTTGGCAATGCCCTTGCCGCGCAGCTGCGGCGCCACGGCCAGCGAATAAATCCGGGCCAAGCGGGTGCCTGGGTGATAAATGATCAAAATATAGCCGGCCACTAGCCCCGCCCATTCCGCTAATAACAGGGCGCGGTGGTCGGAACTCAACCAATGCCGGAAACTGCGCCTGCTTAATTTGTCGGTGGCAAAGCTGGCATTTTCCAACGCTACCAAGCCCTCCAGATCGGCACTTTGCGCCGGACGCACCGCCAACTCGTTGGCTAAAGCTGTCACGAAGACACCCCGCGCAGCGCCTGACCCAGCACCTGCCGCGCGCGGAACAGCACCATTTCCTGCCAGGCGTTGTCGTTGGGACAGAAATGCCGGCGCATTTCCATACTGTGCGCAAAACGCTGATCGTTAATATCTTCAGCAGCCCACAGTTGATGATCGCGCAGCAGCACTTCAAACAAATGGTCGGTGCTGTAAGTGCCAAACTCCAGCGTCACATAGCAACTTTGCGGATTCATGTTGGCGTGCCACAGATAATCCAACAAGCCTAGCTTGGGTACCGAGCTGGACGTACCCGCCAGCGGCAAGGTCACCGAATCGCCGTACCAGCGTTGCGCGACTGCCGCGCCGGCACTATCAGGATGATGATCGCAGATAATTTCCCCGTAACCGTAAGGACCGAGGCCGGTATGCAAATCCACCACGGCGACACGACGTTGCGCCAAATTGTGACGTTGAATCAAATCCTCGCAGACCAGCCGGCCATGCGCCGGCGCACTGCCGCCGTAAAAAGGCCCGCATGGATCGCGATATTGACCGCCACTGATGGCTTTTTCCAGCGCGACTCGGCCGTATTGCCGGCTAAAATCGGCAAACACCTGCTGTCTTTGGCCGGCATCCGCCACGAATAGCCATTCCCGCAACTTGTAGTAATCCGGGTTCTCCGGCAAGGGCTGCGAAAAATCTACCGCATTGCGATTCAAATCTACGCCGTCGCCGTCGCAGCGCCGCGACCAGGCATAGCCCCAGGGCGTTAAGGCGTGGACCAGCAATAGCGCCGTATCATTTGGAATATTCAGTTGGCGTTTGCTTAAACTTTGCAGCAGATCAAGCTGAATCGCGCTGCCCGCAAAGCCTTCCACACCGTGCGTCGCGGCAAGGCACACCACCACGTTGTCCGCTTGCTCATCGCCTATCCAGGCGGTATCGGTCAGCAAAGATTCGCCGTCCGGCCCCAGTCCGGCGCATTGATAAATCTCATGCCGCAACGGAGTTGTCATCGCAGTAATTAGCGACAACCAAGCCTGGCGCGCCTTGGCATAACTGGCTGGGAATACGCGGGTATCGATTTCGGTGCCGTAGGGGGACAAACTCATCAGCATACTCAACTGTTCGGAGACGGTAATTGTACAGTGTGGCAAACCACCAAGCCGCAAGCAATAGGCAGCAGCAGAGGGAATTGCAGAATTCGGCTTGTCTTAATACTCGACTGGTTTCAAAATCCCCGCCCAACACAAACCTTTCGGGCATTTTTACCATGGCAAGCACGCTGTTGGTCGTTGACGACCTTTCGGATTGGAATCCTTATTACCCTAGCGATCAGGTCGTCAGCTTTGAAGACTATCTGGCCAGCGAGCAAACCGATCCCGATCAGCGGGTGCGGGTAATCAACCTGTGCAGCAGTTACACCTATCTATCCGATGGCTATTATTGCTCTCTGCTCGCCGAGGCTCGTAATCACCATGTGATTCCGTCGGTTAAAGTCATCAACGACTTGGGCAAAAATGCCCTGTACCGCCTGCAACTGGAAGACCTAAACCAGCCGCTGGCGCGTGCTTTCAAACATCAAAACAAGAACGGCGAATTTACCCTGCATAGCTATTTCGGCACCACGCCGGAACCGGCTTTTCAAGAATTGGCGCGGCTATTGTTCGAGCGTTTTGCCTGCCCGATTCTGGAAATCAGCTTGCGCTTTGAGCAGCAATGGCAAATCACCGATCTAAAAGCCGTTTCCCCCAGGCAGTTGGACGATGCCATGCAGACCTTGTTCGCCGATGCGCTGGATCGCTTCAGCAAAAAGGTCTGGCGAAAAAGCCGGACCCGAAAAACCGCGCGCTATGATTTGGCGATTCTGATTAACCCCTCCGAACAATTACCGCCCAGCAATCGCGGTGCGCTGAAAAAATTTATCGATGCCGGCCGGCAATTGGGCATTGATGTGGAACTGATCACCCTGAATCATTACGGCCGCCTGCCGGAATTCGATGGCTTGTTCATTCGCGAGACCACCGCCATCGACCATCACACCTACCGTTTCGCAAAAAAAGCCGAAGCAGAAGGCTTGGTGGTCATCGACGATCCCACCTCCATTTTGCGCTGCGCAAATAAAGTCTATCTGGCCGACCTGTTTCGCACTCATAAAGTCCCGTCGCCGAAAACCTGGATCTTGCACAAGGGCAATACCCAACACTTGGATAATCTGGAAGCCAGCGCCGGTTATCCGGTGGTGATCAAAATTCCCGATGGCTCGTTCTCGCGCGGCATCGTCAAAGTGCATAACCGCCAGGAGCTGGAGAGCAAAGTCGCCGAGTTATTCGAGCAATCGGCGCTGTTGCTGGCCCAGGAGTTTTTGTACACCGATTTCGATTGGCGCATCGGCATCTTCAACCAAAAAGCCTTGTACGCCTGCCGCTACTTCATGGTTAAAAACCATTGGCAAATCTACCGGCACGGCGCCAAACGCACCGACAGCGGCAATTTCGACACCCTGCCCACCTTCGAAGTCCCCAAAGGCGTGCTGGACGCGGCATTACGGGCAACGCAACCGATAGGTAACGGTTTGTACGGCGTCGATGTCAAAGAAATTAAGGGTAAAGGCTATGTGATCGAGGTCAACGATAACCCCAGCATCGACAGCGGCGTAGAAGACAAGTATCTGGGCGATGAATTGTATAAAGCCATCATGAGCGAATTCCTAAGGCGCATGGACAATCGCAGTAAAGGAGTCGCGCAATGACCGCCATACCACTCGACGTACTTTGTATCGGCCATGCCAGTTACGACTTGGTATTTTCGGTGCAGCATCATCCCGGCGCCGATGAAAAAATCGTCGCCGATGACTTGCTGGGCTGCGGCGGCGGACCGGCCGCCAACGCCGCCGTCACGGTCGCCAAACTAGGCGGCAAGGCCGGTTTTTGCGGTTATTTGGGTAATGACGTATACGGCGACAGTCATTTGCGGGAGTTGCAAGACCATGGCGTCGATAGCCGCTGGGTAGTGCGCGGCGCATCGCCAACGCCATTATCGACGGTACTGGTAAAACCCAACGGGCAGCGCGCGTTAATCAATTACAAGGGACAAACCAGCGCGTTGACCGCTACCGCTATTGACTTTGACGGTTTAGCAGCCAAAGTGCTGTTGTTCGATGGCCATGAACCGCATATTTCTGTGCGCTGTCTTGAGCAACTAAGCAAGCCGATACCGACGGTGTTGGATGCCGGCTCCCTACACGACGGTACGCGGGCTCTCATGACTAAAGTCGATTATTTAGTTTGTTCGGAAAAGTTTGCACTGCAATATGCCAGCGATGAAAACCTGGCCTTATCCAAATTGGCGCAACTTGCCCCGGTGGTAGTCATTACCCTGGGCGAACGCGGCCTGATCTGGCAACGCGGTCAGGAACAAGGCAACCTCAACGCACCGCCTATCGTCGCCATAGACACCACCGGCGCTGGCGATGCGTTTCACGGCGCCTTTGCCGCAGGTCTTGCCAAGGGTTTGAACTGGATGGAATTATTGCGCTACGCCAGCGTGGCCGGCGCGTTTTGCTGCTCGCGGATGGGGGCGAGACCGGGTTTACCTAGCTTGAGTGAGCATCAAAACTTGCTGGCTAGCTGGCTGACAAACCATGACTAAGAATAAACTGGAGGCTTCTCGGATATTCGGGTTACCAACCCGATAATCGAGCGATGCAAATATTGAATAAGCGATTGGCTCGGCACTGAATACTTATAGGATTGTGCAAGGTTAAAATTTAGTGCGTGGGAGGCAATTTGACGCTATCTATCCATTGCTGTCTATCGCTCGAAGCGATTCAATGGCTGCCATTAGACCTTTACCAGCCATTATTACTGCTATACGGGAAAAAAATTTATATGTCCAACAAACAGTTCATTGAGTTGAGGTAACCATATTAATACATATCAAATGAACAATTACTTTTTTGAAATCCCTGTATATCGAATTTCTGAAGTCAAGTATAACGAGCAGATGGAAGATTTTATCCGAAAAAGCGTACCGACCTACGAAGGCTACGAGCAAATGCTTCAATATAATTTGAAAAATCCAGGAAATATTCATCCAGATTCATCATTAGTCGGAGTGCTTTGTCGAGAATTTGGTGGTCCTTGGTTGTACAACGAAATAGTTGGTTATTTACGTTTATATCTATATCACAGTCAAATTCGTGTTGAATATTGGCAGCATGATGTTAAGAGAATAGTGAAGTCAAGGAAAAAGTTGTACTGTAGAAAGAGCCCGAAAATCATTGAAGACATAAATATCAAAGATCGAAGGTCAAAATCAGAGCTTAAAGAAGCAATAGAGGCTGCTGTAAATTTATGTGAGTGTAAATTTAAAGGTCGGTATCTAGATCTAAATTATTTTAATATGATGAAAGATCATGTTGATTGGACAGGAGTGATAGCAAGTTTGTCACAATAATTTACACTCAGTCGTTTTTATCAAACTAAGAATTTGTTGTCACTGTCATTTTAATAATCAAAGGTATTCAAGGAACATCAATGGAAAAGACAATAAAGATTTTATTGGCCTTATGCCTTTTTTCCGCTATTGCAGGATGCTCAACAATAAAAACTCAGTCTGAACGTATCCGTATTGGCATTAAAGCTAAAGATGTAATTGAAAAAGCGGAAGCTTGCAGGGCTCCTATCCAGAAAAATCCTAAATTCAGCCGGATTTACGATAAGTTAGCCGTCGCATTTGGTCAAATGCCAAGCGACACCCAATTGCATGATAAAGAAGCAATGTCTGAATCAGACATTCAATTAGGTATTGATTGGTATGGCGAATATCAATATTGCATGGCCAAGCAAATTCAAGATGCTGGAAATGTAGACCCCGGCTATGCAATCGTATTGTCTCACGCGCTCAAAAACCAAATTTCGTTAGTAAATGAAGTTGTTTCGACTCGCCCTACATATGGACATGTTAATAACAAAATATTGCAAATGCGAAACGACCTAAAAATTGAGCTCAAACAATGGGCCGATGACTTAGAGCGGCGTCTTGCACAAAAGGAGGAAAACGACTCGGATAGTGCTTTTATTTCTGAAGTTGGCAGGGTTAGCAAAAAGTTAGCTCAATCATTTTTTGAAACGGTTGGTGAGATAGCAAAAGCCGAACTTGAGTTAGCGCAAGCGATCATTGTCTATTCCGCAAGTCAACCTACATATATTGTTACCAATCCCATAAGAACTACTAATTGCTCTGTTCTTGGCAATTTTGTTACATGTACAAGTTATTAATCCATATAAGCGCTGAATAGCTGTTATCGATTCGGGTTCGGTCGTTCGCAATTCTAAGCTAGCGGTCAACTTTTGGCCGGCTCCCGCCTATCAATGGCAGCTCGACATCAGGTGATTTGAATCATTTAAACAATCTCGGTTGCGCGGTATCATTAACGAACATTAATAAAGATTTAAAAATTTTAATCGCTTCTTTTAATGAAGCCTCAGCAGCTACCGAATCACCGTTTTTAATCTGTCGACGCGCATTGGTAAGTGCGTTGGCGCCGCGTTCTTTTTTTGCTTCAACCGAGCACCTTCCCAAGATGTCGCTGGCAGAGCTCCGCGTGGCATCAACATAATTTTGTGCCTCATCCAGCCTATTCTCAGACACGGCTTTCAATGCCGCTTCAAGGTTAACAATGGCCTCATTAGTTGCTTCGGTCGTCAACGCCATTTGAGTTTCTGTAACAGCTGCAACAGGGTTCGCAGCAATTAAAAACAGCACTAAAAAACCCGCAAGCGAGTGTGTTTTCAATTTTACGTTCATGTTATTACCTTTCTATGTGTTGTTTTTTTATACTTAGAAATAACGCGCATAAAGTCAAGCATAAGCAAGTAGCCTCGATGGAATCGAGGTTTCGAAGGCCAACTCCTTTCAATTGCCGATGCGGGTATGGTCGCCGGTATCCGACGCCCTCGATTCCGCTTACGCTTAATCGAGGCTACAACAGCCCCCCATCGTTGCAGTCATTGACAGTCGATATGCTGTTGTCGACTTTTCACCGAACTTTCTCCATCACGTTAACCGAAATATTTCGTTCTTCGTATCAAAAGTCAGCAGACTCCTAAAGCCTGCTACCGCTCGAAGTAGTCCAACAAAAAATCGATAAACGTAGTCAATTTGGCTGGATAAAAGCGCCGTTGCAGATAGGTGGCGTAAATGGCGATGGCCGGCCGGCGATATTGCCTGAGGATTTCCACCAGTTCGCCACTTTGTAAATACGGAGCTACCGATAGTCTAGGCGCCTGCACGATGCCCATACCCAAGGCTGCTGCCTGACATAGCGCGCGCCCGTTATTGGACGCCAGCACCCAATCGGATTTGATTTTCTTCAATTCGCCGTCGACGTTGAACAACCAAAACTCGCCGTGGGGCGTGTCCACATAATGCAGGCATTGATGATGGCTCAGTTCGTCTATGGTTTGCGGATAACCTTTTTCGGCTAGATAGGCCGGCGCAGCGTAGGTACAGAGTTCAGTCTCGGCAATTTTGCGCGCCACCACGCCGGGGTCCAGGGTATCGGTCACTAACAGGGAAATATCGAAACTGCCCACCCGCAAATTCGGCGGTTTGTTATCCAGCGACATTAAAATCTTCACTTCCGGATAGCGCTTTATGTAAGCGTCGATGGCCGGCACCATGTACATGCCGCCGAAATCGATAGGCGCGCTGATTTTAATGGTGCCTTTTACCCGCTCGCCTGATTGTGCGGTAGATGCTTCCAAATCGGCTAAATCTTCCAGCAATTGCTTGCTGCGGTTATAGTAGGCTTCGCCGGCACTAGTCAGACTTAAACTGCGGGTAGTGCGATGCAATAGCACCACCCCCAGAGACGCTTCCAATTGGGCAATGTATTTGCTAATCATCATGGTAGAAAGCTTCAGTTCTTTAGCGACTGCCGAGAAAGTGCCTAGCTCGACTATCCGGCAAAAAACACGCATGTTGTTAAATTTATCCATCGCGGCACTCAATATAAACTTAAAGTTTATATTTTATAAACCAAATAGCGTCTTTAAACCAGAATGCCGCTTGGCTACAATGCCGCCCGGAGATAGTCGTTACCTCGTCTGGTTTGACATTCAGACCAGACGTTTTTTCATGCACCGAGGTTTTTATGAGCAAAATTCACAACGAAGTACTGTTAGCCAACCGCGATTATGTATCCAGTTTCACTAAAGGCGATTTGGCTATGCCCCCTGCTCGTCAGTTTGCCATACTGACCTGTATGGACGCCCGCCTGGACCCGGCAAAGTACGCCGGTTTATCCGAAGGCGACGCCCACGTGATCCGGAACGCCGGCGGCCGCGCCAGCGACGACGCGATTCGCTCCCTGGTTATTTCCTACAAATTGCTCGGCACCAAGGAATGGTTTGTGATTCATCACACCGACTGCGGTATGGAAACCTTTACCAACGACATCATGAGCGACTTGCTCGCCAGCAGTTTGAAAACCGCCAGCGTCGATGCCACCGGTTGGCACGACAGCGGCGTTGGCCCTGGCTCCACCGACGGCAAATACATCAATTGGCTGACCATCAAAAACCAAGCCGAAAGCGTGTTGGAAGATGTGAAACGCATCAAAGCCCATTCGTTGGTGCCTAGCGATATTCCGGTTTACGGTTATGTTTACGACGTCAAAACCGGCCGTTTAATCGAAGTACCGGAAGCGACTGCCGCCGGCCAAGCCAGCTAAAATTTGCTGCCAGCCTTAGGAATCCGTCTGTTCTATTGCGAAATAGACAGAGGCATTCCCGTAGAAAGTGAAGTGATAGGACTCAAAGTTACGCTACTTTAAGCAATGCGCTCCCGCAAATGCGGGAGCGATTTAATCGCCAATCCTAAAATTGTCAGCTTTTGCTTAGCTGAAAATCAAAAGTCTATTGGACTTACCGCCCGAAGACTCAATCGCAAAACGCCGCAGAAATATCAGCGGTTTTGTCGTAGAAGCTTTGCAATATCCAACTACCTGAAGTGGCAACGGAACACAAATCCTTACCGGCGTTCAGAGTCTTTGTTGGTCCCGCGGAGACAGCGGAAAGATTGCATCCATTTGTTATACCCAGCATCAATAACCTCGACGGCGCGGCATATTTCGGAACATATAAAACAGAAAAAAGCTGAAAACCCACCCAACCGCCGGGATAGGAACAACTGCATTCATGGCGCTAACATTAACTTGGTAGCCACTTGTGCTCTCCAGGGAAATGGCGATACCCAGAATATTTATCGTGTGAGAGCCGGCAGTCAATATACCGTCAAAGGACCAAGCTTCATCGGCAGGTCCGGCACTTTTAGCCAATGGACTTCCATCCAAGTTGACGGCGTATAACAGACTCCCAGTGTTAGCTTCTAGGGAACTCACTGAAACCCTAACTTGACTGCTGTTGTGTAAATTAAAAGTCCAATCGTCAAGCACATTGGTCTCAATACGTAGGCCGGTTACTATGCCGAATAGATCCTGCGGCGAATTTTGCCCTGATTGCAAACTTCCAAGAATAGGGCCGTAACCGGTAATTGTGCTCCAACTTAAAGTTGACGCATTAACTTGAAATGAAAATGACGCGATGACCAGGCATATTATCGTTAAGTATTTTTTCATAAAAAGCCCCCAAGCAGATGGTAAAGATAAGGTTATACATATCTTTGCCTATCAGCGAAACGGTAATATTTTCCCGCAATGATTATTTTCGGCTTGCCGGTGCTTGTTCGGTAATATGCTTTGGCGACCCTTCAAATAAAATCAGGGTCAACGTATTCTCACCATGCAAAAGTTGGCAAACCGTCCAATAACTTTGCCCTGGAAACGACTTAAAGTACCCAACACTCTTAATCTACATTGCGTATTGTGCCCCGTGAGGGAAGTATTTTGACAAAAAAAGGGGCCTTGCGGCCCCCTTAATCTTTAACTACCTGATAAAACTCAGTTAAAGCTGGAACCCGGTGTTCCTGGCAATTGCGGCATGGTTTGCGCTGGGAATTCACCGGTCAGCGCATTCAAAAACGCGACGATGTCAGCCACATCAGCATCGGACAACTCTTGATTTAATTGCAGTTTAGCCATTAACCAAACAGCTTTATCCAAGGTTTTTACCGAACCGTTGTGCATATAAGGTGCAGTCAAAGCGACGTTACGCAGAGTCGGCACTTTAAACAGGTGCTCGTCGCTTTCTTTTTTGGTGACTTCAGCCAAGCCTTTGTCTTTTTGGAAGTGGTATTGCGCTTCGAAGTAGCCGCTAGGGTTAACAGGGAATTTTTGGAATACCCCTGGGCCGTTAAAGGCCGGACCACTGTGGCAACTGGTGCAACCCAGTTCCACGGCTTTTTTCAGACCGCGTTCCTGCTGTTCGGTCAAGGCGTCTTTATCGCCTTTGACATATTTGTCGTAAGCGCTATTCGGTGTAATCAAAGTTCTTTCGTAGGCGGCAATCGCTTTGGTGGCGTTGTCTTTGGTAATAGCTTCGGCATCGCTACCGAAGGCCACTTCGAAAGCATGGCGATAGCCTTTGATGGTTTTCAAGCGAGCAACCACGTCATCCCAGCTTTTCATACCCATTTCGATAGGGTTGGTGACTGGACCCGCCGCTTGCGCTTCCAGGCTGTCGGCGCGGCCGTCCCAGAATTGCACTTTGTTGAATGCCGCATTCCAGACCGTTGGTGCACTGCGGCCGCCGGTTTGGCCGTTGACGCCCATGGAGTTGGGCCGGTTATCTTCGCCGCCCAGCATGGTGTTGTGGCAAGACGCGCAAGAAACGGTGCCCGTGGAAGACAGACGCGGATCGTGATACAGCATTTTACCCAGTTCAACTTTTTCGGGGGTTGTGGGGTTGTTGGCAGGCGCTGGCGCCGTGGTGGGCAGCGCATCCGCCGCCATAACAGACATCGAACCAGTCAGCGCTATCGCAGAAACCAGCATACGAAATTTAAACATGAGATCCTCCTAAGTAATTATTTTAGCCGTGGGCTACCGAATTGTAAGATATTGACGCTGGGCAGGTAAATTAAATTGCATCGTTATCGACCGCACGCTGCAAAGCCGGGGTTAGGCTGGCGTTAAAGTTTTTGCAGCAACTCGCTCAGTTGCGCCAGTGCCTCGTCAATGGCAAATCGGTCGATTTTTTTGGCGATGTCCTCCAGCAAGGGCAAATACTGATGACCAGCCATACTACGCTGTAATTGCTCCAACATGGCTTCGGCCGCGCCTAGATCGCTTTCCAGCAATCGCGACAATGTCTGTAAATCCGCCGCTATCTCTGCGTCGGTAACCCCTGTCACAAGTGGATCCGTGTCGGGCGCTTGGCTGCTCGCCAGTGCTTGCAAGACCTCAATTTGCCCGATGACTTGGCGCAAAAATCCTTCCATGTACTGCAAGTGTTCAGCGGGCGGTATTTGATTTTGCTTAAGGACAATATCCACACCGGCGGCGGCTTCGAATAAATCCGTCGCCCCCAGATTGCCGCTAACCCCTTTCAAGGCGTGGCAACGCTCTTCAGCCTGTTTGAGTTCCCCGGTATTGATCAAGCCGCGAATCTCGGCGACCGCATCCGGGTAGTGTTCTTTAAAACGGTATAACTGTTTGCGATAGGCCTCCGGATTACCGCCGATCCGGCGTATGCCTTGCACAATATCCAGGCTGGTCAAGGTTTGTAAATCTTCGGGATAATCGGCAGCTTGATAAATCCGCGCCGCCTCCTGGCTCTGTTCGCCGTCGGCCGTGAGCGGAATCCAGGTTGCCAATGCTTTGAATAACCGGTCGGGATCAATCGGTTTCGTAACGTGATCGTTCATACCTGCCTCCAGGCTTTTCTCGACATCGCGGGCCATGGCATGGGCGGTCATCGCGATGATGGGCATAGTTGCAAAACGTTGATCGTTCTCGGATTCTGCCAAGGCCCGAATTTTGACGGTGGCTTGCAAGCCGTCCAGCACCGGCATCTGGATGTCCATCAAGACCGCATCGTAATGATGCTGCCTAACCATGCTGACCGCTTCTTCGCCGTTCACCGCTTCGTCAACCTCAATCTCGTGGCTGCGCAGCAATTCGCAGGCAAATTCGCGGTTGATTTCGTTATCTTCCACCAGTAACAACCGAATCCCTTGCAGTTGCTTGATACCGGCAATATCGGCCCCACCCAATTGCTTAAATTTATCCACCGCCCCAAGCACCCGGCCGCGGCCCAGCGCGGACAAAATCGCATCCAGTAAGGAGGACGGCGATACCGGTTTGATCAAAAAGCCATCGATACCGGCCCGGCCCGCCAATACCATCACATCTTCGCTGCCGTAAGCGGTGACCATGATAATCTTGGGCTGCGGCATCAGGCTGGTGTCGGCGCGAATCTGCCTGATCGCCTCATCGCCGTTCATACCCGGCATTTTCCAGTCCATCAACACCACATCGAAAGGCTGATCGGCCGGCGCCTCCCGCAACGCTCTCAGCGCCCCGGCCGCACTGGCCGAACAGCTCACCCGTAGCTGAAACGGCCGCAACATATCGCTGATGATTTCCCGGGAGGCCTCGTTGTCATCCACCACCAATACCCGCACCTCGGCCAGCAACACGCCTATGCTTTGCTCCAGCGCGTCTTGATGCAGCAAAGTATCCTTAGCAACGCCCAAGCGCACGGTAAAACAAAAGGTTGTGCCCTGGCCCAGTTGCGACTGCTCGATCCAGATCCGGCCCTGCATCATTTCCACCAGGGTTTTACAGATGGCCAAACCTAAACCTGTGCCGCCAAAGCGCCGGCTGGTGCCCTGATCGGCTTGGGTAAACTCTTGAAACAGTTTTTTCTGATCGTCTTCCGCCATACCGATGCCGGTATCTCTGACCGATACCCGCAAATCGATAGTGCTATCGGTTTTGGCTAGGCAATAGAATGCCAGTTCCAATTCGCCGGCTTCGGTGAATTTCAGCGCGTTACCGCATAAATTGGTCAACACCTGGCCGAAACGCAAGGGATCACCCAACAACACCGGCGGAATTTGCGGATCGTGACGAATCAGAAACTCGATACCTTTCAAGCCGGCTTGGTAACCGATCATGTCAGCCAATTGCTCCACCACGCTATCGAAGCGAAATTCGGTTTCTTCCAGCGCCAATTTACCGGCCTCGATTTTGGAAAAATCCAGAATATCGTTAAGAATCCCCAATAAGGTACGTGCGGAACTGTGGGCTTTTGCCAAATAATTGCGTTGCGACGCGGTCAATTCGGTCTGCAAAGCCAGATGCAACATACCCAGCACGCCGTTCATCGGCGTGCGAATCTCGTGCGACATATTCGCCAGAAACTGGCTTTTAGTCTGGGTGGCTGACTGGGCGGCGTCCCGAGCCTCTTTCAACGCCAGCTCGGCCTGTTTGCGTAAGGTCACATCCTCGTAAGTACTGACGAAACCGCCATCGGCTATCGGCCCGCCGCTGATCTCGATGACCCGGTTGTCCAATCTTTGCCGAGTAAAATTGTGCGGCCGAAAATGTCTTATTTCTTCCAGCAATTGCCGCAGTTCGGTATCGGGATCACGGAAACGCAACTGCGGATCGGTTAAATCAAATTGCACGAAATCGGCATGGTCCCTGCCCACTGCCAGCATGCTTTCCGGATAACCGCGTACCTCGCTGAGCTTTTTATTCCAAACCAATAACTTTAAATTGCTGTCAAAGGCTATCAAGCCCTGCGACATGCTATCCAGCACCGTCGCCAGCATTACGCTGTTATGCGCCAATTTGGCGTTAATTTCCGCCAACTCCGTGGTACGGGCAGCCACGCGCTCTTCCAAACCTTCGTTGATGCTGGCCAATAGTTTTTCGTTCTCGGCAAGCTGCCGGTTCAAAGCCAACAGTTCGCTATCGCGAGCTTCGATGGTGGCTATCATCGTGTTGAAGGCTTGAATCAGCGCACCCAATTCATCGTTACTCTCTTGTGCGGCGCGCAAGGTGTAGTTCTTTTCACTGTTGATCGTTTCGACGGTTTTCTTCAACCTGACCAGCGGACCGGACACCACTTGCTGCAAACTGGAAGCCAATAGCAAGGCGAACAGACCGGATAACATCACAATGCCCATCGCCGCAGCCAAAAAATCCCGCCATAAGGAATCCAGCTCAGCCAGGCTGGAGGCTATCCAAACCCTTCCCAAGGTGCGGCCGTCCAAGGCTATCGTTTCGCTTATGGTGCAATAGGCATCGTCTAATCGCGGCCGCTCGCTAGCCGAAGGCTCCGGATGTTGCAGCGGACAAGCCAAGCCAGGCTCGTAAAGCGCAAACAGCTGATTGGCGCTATCGTAAATACAGGCCGAAACCACGCTCTGCTTGACGCTTAAAGCGGCCAAAGTGGCGTTGGCGACGCTGCTGTCATTGAAGGACAAGGCCACGGTACTGCGATTGGCAATGATACGAGCCAGAGAACTCAAATCCCGGCCCATATCCTCTTTTACCCGCATGTGTTCCTGGGCAATAAAACCGGCCCCCGCCAGCAGCAGGGACAAGATGCTGGTTGCCAACATGATCAGCACCAGCTTGGTTTTTATGGTCAGATCGCGTTTAAATTCAGCCTGGTTTGTCATGGGATTCTGGAGTGAATTAACGGACGATACGGGCGATTTCCATCAACAAGGCGTTGACTTTTAATTGCGCTCGGCGCACGGCGTCCGGATTGATTTCCAGTTTGATCTGGCCGTTTTCGCTATAAAAACCGATACAGCCGCCGCGACCGGCAAACCCCTCGGCATCGCTGACAGTTAATATCTGATTGCCGCGCACCTGCTGTATCAAGCTTTGCAATTCCGGCGCGTCATGGTCGATATACAAAATCTGGCAAATCTGCGGGTCGTCTATGCCCGACCAGATTTGCAATAAATGCCCCTTGGTATCGCGGCTGGCCAACTCGCTCAGCAAGTTGACGATAGGTTCGGCGCCGACGATGCAGACATGCAGCGTATCGTTCATCAGCGCCGGCCACTCCACGAACTTGGTGAAATTGAACACATAATTGGCCTTGGTTTTGGCGTTGAGCATGTCGTCGGCAGCGGCGCCGAAACTGCTGAGCAACACCCACAACAATAAACCCGCGCTCACTAACTTACCCGGCATCAAAACTCCAGGCGGGCGGTCAATTTCACCGTCAAACTCGGTCCGGCCAGCACAGTCAGCGGCGCCCCCAAATTCGGCGAGGCAAAGTCGCTGTTAAATGCCGCATAATTTTTAAAATCGAATAAATTCAATACATCCAGGCGCAGTTTCATCCGGGTGTCGTGCGGCGTATCGAAACTTTTTATCAGCGCAATGTCGACTTGTTTGTATCCCCACCACTGCCCCGGAAAAATAAAATCGCTACCCTGCGGCGTAAAGGTATCGAAACGGCAAGCACCGCTTGCACAGTTGACGCCGGAGCGGGTGTCCGGGGTCGCCAGCGTCAGCTTGGTAGAAAAAATCAAATCCCACGGCAAATCGACACTAGCGGTTGTCACCAGTTTATGTTTTCTGACCCCGGCGGTATCCAGCCAGCCATTGGTGTGGGTATTGGGATGTTCAAACAAATAGCTGCTGTTATCGAAGAAAGACTGCGGTTTGTTTTCCTCGGAATCGGTAAAGGTGTAGGCAAACGTCATACCCCAGCCGCTGTCTTTGCTGTACGGTTTCTCGGCTTTGACAAATACCGAATTGGTTTTGGTCTGTACACCGTTATCGAACAAAATTAATTGCCCAAAGCCAGGCACGGCCTGAAATGTACCCCCGAACCCGGACCCGGCTGCGTAAAAGCTGCCGTCGGCATTGCGGCCGCCCAGCAAACCGACCAAACCGTTGTAACTGTGCACGTGCGACACGCTGACTTCGGTATGCCAGTCGCCGAAACGATTGCGCATACCGATATTGAATTGGTCGGCATAGGGCGTGCGCAGATTGTTGCGCATCAAATTGATTTCCCGGCTGCTGCCCGTACCGGCACCAGTCAGTGCGGACAATTGCGCCGGCGTATAGTTTAAATATTCGGGATTCCAGGCGATGCAATCGACGCCGGCCACGCAATCATAATTGGGGTCGCCCTGAAAATTGACGCTAAAACTGGGATAACTGCCCTTGGTACGTTCCAGTTGCAACACGTCGTAAATATGGCGGTCGTAGGCTTTAGCGTAACCGCCGAACAACACATGCCGCTGGTCTTCGAATAAGTCGTATGCCAAACCTAGTCTGGGCGCAATATTATTGCTGTCGGCCGCCCGGTTAGCGCCGTTACTGAGGTAGTTCTCGATGTCGTAACCCGTATTCGCGTTGTGAATGTTACGCCAGTTGCGGAGCGCGCTGCTGACATCGCCGGGCGTGACATGGTTTAGATAGCCGGGGTTGTATTCGTAATCCCAGCGGACGCCCAGGTTCACGCTCAAGTGTCGATTAGGGTTCCAATCATCTTGCAGATACGCGCCGAATTGCGTCACATCGGATTGGGCGGAACCGTCACCGCCGCCGGCTAAAGGCGTTGCCCAACGCACTTGATACGGGTTGCCGGCAGGATTGTTTAAATTCAAGCCGAACTGCGGGTGGTAAGGATCGCGCTCTACCGCGCCCAGTTCTATCTGTTTAACTTTAGCACCCAGCTTGACGACATGGCTGCCATGCCAATCCAAACCGCTGAAGGTTAGATCATCTTGAAAACCCGGCCCGCTTTGGCCCTTGTCCTGATAATTGGTCGCGCCGCCGCTATTCAACACACTCCGGCTATTCAGATTCCCCGCGCTCAAACTGCCATCCAGGCGCCGCAGCTGCAAACCCGCGCTTTGCGTGGCCGGCAGTTGCCGCCAATTGGCATCCTCATAAGTAAACCGGGCTTCGTTTACCCAATGTTCCGCGCTGTATTGATATTTAAAATCCAGGCGTTTTTCGCTGTTACCCTTGGTCAGCGCGTAAGACTCTGAGTTTTCACCGCCAATCCCTAAGGTTTCGGTTTCGTCGCGCAGCTTAAAAGACACTTCGATCAAATTACTATCGTTAAGCGCCCAATCCAGTTTCCCGAAGAACAAATCCGCCCTGAACGGCCTGTTCACCCGACCCAGTTGCGCTTGATACGGCTCGGCTAAGCGGGAGCCGTCACCCGCGCTAATATTGGCGTAATCGTCGTTGAGTTTACGTTCGTATGCCATGAAAAAATGCGCGACATCCTTGGCGATGGGACCGCTTAAGGTCACACCGAATTGCGCTTGCTCGGTGTCGCGCTTGCCACCCGCCAGTTGTTCGCTGGGGGTAACGCTGCGCAGATCCTGATTGGTATGATCGTAAAATGTTTCGCCGTGAAAGGTATTGCCGCCGGATTTAGTCTGCACCGAAATTGCCGCGCCGCCGACTTGATCGTACTCGGCCTTATAGTTCTGGCTAATGACCTTATATTCGGCAACAGCCGATTCCGGAAACACATTGCCGCGACTGGAATCCTGGCCGGCTACGCCCCCCCTGACCACATAGTTTTTCTGGCTAACGCCGTCGATAAACAAATTGACGCTATCCGGCCGCTGCCCGCCGCTTTGCAAGCGGGTACTACCATTTTCATCGTTTACCACGTTCACACCGGGCGCCAGATCGGCATAATTCAGAAAATTGCGGTTTACCTGCGGCAAGCGCTGCATTTGCTCGGGCGTTAAATAGGTAGCCAACTCCGCGGAATTGCCCTCACTCGTCTGTTCGGCAACGCTATTATCATCGCCTAACGCCACGTCTACCAAAGCCACCTGCCCCACTTGTAGCGTCAGCTCTTGACTGTTTTGCTGGCCTTCCAAGCCTAACACCTTGAGCTGGTAACGGCCGGGTTTCAATGCCATCAGTACATAAGAGCCATCAGCTCGGGAAAAGGTCCGCGTGGAAAACCCCCGCTCCAGACTGGTAACGATGATTTGCGCGCCTGCCTGAGTGTCAGCCCCTCGCAGCGTGACTTGACCACGAATTGTCGCCGCACTGATGTCGGCCTGCACCGGATGACTCCAACAGCTTATCGTCAGCAGAACGCTGGCGGCGCTTGATAACCGGCAGACCGTAAAACCGACGAGCCTCTGCCAAGTTATCGTCTTGCGCAGAGGATGTTCATTAAAAACCGGCCGCATCTTAAAACTCCATTCCGGCTTTAGTAGCAGAGTTGCCTGGATCAGACTGATTCATGTCCTCCCCCGGATGCACGTTGGATTCAATCATGGCGGGGCGTCCCCAGCGTTTGCGGTGCCGGTTTGCCCAGATAAAAACCTTGCGAAAAATCGATACCCAGCTCAACGACCTTGGCTTGGATCTCCGCACTACCCACAAATTCGGCAACCGTGCGCATACCCAAGCGCCGCGCGGCATCGACTATGACGCGGGCAATCACTTCAGAATCCGGATTGTCGATAATATTCATGATGATGGAGCCGTCGATCTTTAAGTAATCGATCTTTAACCGCAACAAATGCACGAAATTGGAATAGCCGCTACCGAAATCGTCAATCGCAAAGTGACAGCCATAGCCTTTCATGCGATTAACAAACTGGCGCACTTCCTCGTAACTTTCGATACCTTCAGATTCGGTAATCTCCAATACAATGCGCGAACCGACGCCGGGCTGAGAGAGTTTTTCGGCAATAAAGCTCACCGTATTGGCATCGATAATATCCTCGACGGTTAAGTTGATACTCATCTCCCCCTCCGACTCAGGCAAGGCTTTCACGACTTGTTCGACGATGGTGCGAGTCAAGGCGGTATATTGCCGGGTGCGTTTTGCCACGCCGAGAAAGCTAGGCGGAATGACATTACCCTCTTCGTCTATCATCCGCATCAGCGCTTCATATTTCACGACTTTCCCGTTGCGATTGTCGATGATGGGTTGATAAAAAGGCACGATGCGGCCATCGGCCAGGGCACTGCGAATTTTCTGGCTCCAGTGGATGTTGTCCTTGTAGTGCGACTTAATCTGCATCTGATCGGTATAAATCAAATAATCCCGACGTTCGATCCTGGCGCGCTCCAACGCCAGCGCTGCATGCGTATAAGCGCTGTCGGCCCCCGAACAGATGCCTGCTGTCACGCGGATGTTAATCTTGTCTTCGCCGCAATCGATCGCTTCCGATTCCAAATGCTTGATAATTCTGTCTATCAATTGCTCAAAACGGCCGGGATCGCCACCGTTTTTGGAGAGCAACGCAAATAAATCGCCGCCGATGCGGTAAGCCTGCGCATCGGCGCCGCTCATTTTTTGCAAACGCTCGCCAATTTCCAACAAAACTTTATCGCCGTTGCGCAAACCGTAAAAATCATTGATGGCTTTGAATTGATCGATGTTGATCATGCCCAATATCGACGGACCGGCGTCAGCCAAATCCTGCATCAGTTTCACCCGGTTGGGCAAACCGGTTAGCGCATCCGTGGTCTGTTCCTTAATCAACTCTTCCTGTTTGATCAAATGGGTGACATTAACGCTGGTGGATATAAATTCGCGAATCGAGCCGTCAGCGTCAAGGATGGGGACGATGGTGTTGTTGATGTAAATCACATCGCCACTTTTAGTAAGATTGCTGTAGGTCCCGCGCCAGATTGCACCGCCTAGAATCGTGTTCCATAACTCCCGATGCAAACCCGGAGCCGCGTCGGGATCTTTGAGAATCCGGCTGGTTTTGCCGATCACCTCCTCGCGGGTATAGCCGTAGGTTTGCACAAACGCATCGTTTACAAAAGTGATGACGCCGTGCGGATCGGTGCGGAATACGATATTAGACACATCGGTGGCATGCCGGTATTCGCTCAGACGTTTCACCCGGCCTTCCAGAGCGCGGCGTAAGCGGCTCAGTTCCAAATGCGTTTTGACCCTGGCCCGTACTTCGTCAATATCAAACGGCTTGGTAATGAAATCGGCGGCGCCCATGGAAAAACCGCGAATTTTTTCGATGGACGCCTCGACTATCGTCACGAAGAGAATGGGTATCCCCGAGGTTCTAGGATCGCTCTTGAGCCGCCGGCAAACCTCATAGCCATCCATACCCGGCATTCTGACGTCCAGCAATACCAAATCAGGCGGCGTCGGGCCTTGCGCCAACTCCACCGCACGCATGCCTTCCGTCGCCACCATAATGCCGTAATCGTCCTTGAGTGCTTCGAGTAAGCCGTGAATATTTTCGGGAAGATCGTCTACCACCAAAATAGTCGGCCTGGGATTGAGCGATAGGGATTTGTCTTTGTTCATTATCCAAGGAAATAGTTAGATCAGCGTTGCTTGACCCCAACGATTATAGTCTGCCATAGCGTTTCCGATAGGTGGCTAGCTCCAAATGCAGTCTAACCCGAGCTAGAAGCAACTCAGGCACTACGGGCTTGAGTAAATAGTCGTCGGCGCCCAGCGCCATACCCTTGGCGTCGTCACCGACTTCGGCGGCCGCAGTGACAAAAATCACCGGGATCTCGGCCGTTGCCGGATCATCGCGCAGATATTCCAACACCTGGTATCCATCCATTTCCGGCATTTTTATATCCAGCAAAATCAAATCCGGAGCCGACGCGCGCCTGGCGATTTCCAGGGCTTTTTCACCCGAAGTAGCAGCCATCACCGCATAATCTTGCCGCAAAATATTCAGCAAGGTATGCAGGTTTTCGTGAACATCATCGACGATCAGAATTTTTGGTTTTTCGTTTGAAATACAAATATCGTTCATAGAGCTCCCCCGTTCACTCCGATAGGCCATCGACAAAAGGTGAGTTCACTCTCCGGCAAACTCCTGCGCAAACTTAGACCACGATCCACTGAAGAGCAAAATTCAACAATTTATTTATCGAACAGCATATGGTTAACCGAGTACAAGTAAGGACTGATCGGACGCTAAACCAATGACTAAACTGGATTGTCTTTTAGGGAAGTAACGACCATGGGAAATTCAAGGCCTAGGCCAATAACCGAGAAAATACTCGTCCGAATTGCAAAATAACCGTGTATCCATTATCCTAGTCGGGATTGGGTAGTCGCTATCACGGCGACAAAAGCAGATTAAGCTATGAAGCGATCAGTTTCTGAAGCACTAAATCTGCTGATCAGCCCAAAAATGTATTAGGAGAGATGGCCGAGCGGTCGAAGGCGCACGCCTGGAAAGTGTGTATACGGCAACGTATCGAGGGTTCGAATCCCTCTTTCTCCGCCAACTTATAAGTTATTGAATAACAATAATTTTTTTGAAAAGCCTCTTGTGTAACAGAGTTTGCTAAACAACCCTGTTACACAAGAGGCTTTTTTGTGGGGGCAATTTCCCCTATCTTTTTAAACGACGCAGCAACTACCTCAAAATTAGCAGTCCTGCTCAGCATCAAGAAGCGCTCGCTCAACGCAACTGAAATTGTACGAAGCTTAAAGACTGAAAGTCAGTCATGCAGCGATTCCGCTTACTTTGCAACTTGCGCTAAATGTTGCATTGGCTTTCAAATTAAAATTCTCAGCACTCAATTCTACCGACTCTTTCAAATGTCTTTCAGCAGCTGATTACGCTCGGATGCTTCTATCAAACTCTTGAAGCTTTCGACCGCGTCGATCAGCAGCGGCGGCTGGTTGCTTTCCGGCAATTGGTTTTGCCCGCATTGCTCCAGTGCGTTGATCACAAAGCTGATGGTCAGGATATGAATGTCTATAGCCGGCAGATAGACCTCGTCGCTACCATCAGGTTCTTTCAGTTCGGCCAGCAGGTGGCTAAGCAGTAATTTCGCCAGCACTTCCTGAATGATCGCTATAGGTATGGCCAGCTTGCCGGCGATGTCGGCTGCACTTAAGGGAGTCTGCAACTGGCTAAAGTTTTTGACTATCAAATGCATGACTTGTAAAGCCACCAGTTTTTTCAGCGCAAAACTTAAATGGGCAAAGCGATTATTGTTTCGATAGGTTTGGTAGTTTTGGGTAAAAAAAGCCATCTCGCAGCCGAACAAAACAATCATCCAGCAGCTTTGCAGCCAAACCACAAACAAGGGTAGCGCCGCAAAACTGCCGTAAATGGCGTTATAACTCGACACGCCGATCTGCAAGCTTAAATACGCCCATTGCAACAAATGATAACTAACGCCCGTCACTACACCGGCGATAATGCCGGCGCGAACGTGTATTTTATGATTAGGCATAAAAATAAACGTAAAGGAAAACAAGGCAATCATCAGCAGCACCGGCGACAAACTCAGCGCTTTGACCACCAGCCAGCTGGCAAACGCCGGCAATTGCATGACGGTAATAAACCAAGTGATTTGCGTACTAACAAAGACGGTGATGCTGCTGGCGGCGATCAGCAACACCGGCGCCAACAACATCAGCGACAAATAGTCACTAAATTTGCGGCCCAACGACCGGCTCTTGCCGATTTTCCAGATGTAGTTGAAAGACTCTTCGATATTGCCTATCAAGCTGATCACGGTCCAAAACAGCACGACAATCCCTATCCCGGCCACCACTTCACCCTTGGCGCTTTCCAACAGGTTTTTGGCAAAACCGATTAGCTGCACCACTAGCGCATCTCGCTCCGGCATGCGCTGCAACAGTTCTTGCTCCAGCATGCTTTCAAAGCCAAAGCCCTTGGCAATGCCAAACAACATGGCAATGACCGGCACTATCGACAAGATGCTGTACAAGGTTAAAGCCGAGGCACGTAGCTGACAAAGATCCAAACCAAAACTTTGCCAGGACAAAATAACGATTTTTAAATACTTGATCAGTTTTTCTTGAACATAAGGCAGATCTTGCTCGTGCAACAACCAAATATCGTCTCGGACAAACGTCATTAATTTGTGGTGCATGGCTGAACTTGACGGGTGGCGGTAACTGGGAAGATAGAATCCGTTCTCCGCTGACAGTATAAATTGAAAAAGCCAAGTTGATGGCTATACATCTTCTACCGCAACAGGTTCGCCCCAGGCATTAGGCTTATGCAGACTTATTGCACATCGAACTGTAGATTCGCCAGCCTAGCATAGAGTCCGCTTTGTTTGCGCAAATCCTCGGGCGATCCGGTTTCGACGATGCGTCCTTGATCCAACACCACGATGCGGCTGACCTTATTCACGGTGGCCAAACGGTGCGCGATAATCAGGGTGGTACGACCCTGCATGGCGGCATTTAAACCCCGTTGCACCAACACTTCCGATTCTGCATCCAGCGCGCTGGTCGCCTCGTCCAGCAACAACAGCGGTGCGTTTTTCAGAATGGCCCGAGCGATGGCGATGCGCTGTCTTTGCCCCCCGGATAAACGTGTACCGCGCTCGCCGAGAAAAGTTTGGTAGCTGTCCGGCAAGCGGTCGATGAACTCCGCCACCTGTGCCAATTGCCCGGCCGCAATAACTTCCTCGTCGCTGGCGTCGGGCCTGCCGTAACGAATATTCTCCAGCGCGGTGGTCGAGAAAATCACAGCATCCTGCGGCACAATGGCAATTTTGCCGCGCAGTTCCTGTAAGGATAGGTGACGAATATCCTGACCGTTAAGGCGGATGGTACCGTGGGTGACATCGTAAAAACGTAACAGCAATTGGAATAATGTGGTCTTGCCGGCCCCGGACGGGCCGATAAAGGCGACGCTCTCACCTGCGGCTATGCTCAGATCTATACTATCCAGTGCGGCGGTTTGTAAGCGCGAAGGGTAACTGAAGCTGACTTGTTGAAATTCAATCGCCGCTTTATCGCCATTTGCCAAAGGCTGAGGTCTGGCAGTATCGATGATCGCCGGTTGGGCATGTAGCAATTCCAGCAAGCGCCCGGTTGCGCCGGTTGCCCGCATCACGTCGCCCCAAACTTCCGCTATGGTGCTGACCCCGCCGGAAACCAGCGTGGCATAGAGCACGAAAGAAGCCAGTTGCCCGCCGGTCATGACACCCGCGTTGACCTGGTTGGCGCCTATCCACAACACGAAAATAATGGAACCCATTACGGCCATGATGACGATGACCGTCAATGCGGAACGAAACCGGCTGCGGCGAACAGCAGTGAGGAAACTGATTTCGGCGCGCTCGCTAAAACGTTTCGCTTCGCAGCTTTCTTGGGTATAGGCTTGCACGGTAGGCACCGCATTGAGAATCTCGCCGGCCAACGCCGAGGCATCGGCAATCTTATCCTGCGATTCCCGCGATAGCTTTTTCACTTTCCGGCCCATTGCCAGAATCGGCAAGGTCAGCAAGATCATCAAGCCCAATATCAATGAGAACAGATGCAGGCTAGTCACCGCCAGCATAATCATGCCGCCGACAAACTGGAATACGCTGCGTAAGCCCATGGAAATCGAACTGCCCACCACGGTCTGAATCAGCGTGGTATCGCCGGTCAGTCGTGACAACACTTCCCCGGTTTGCAAGGTTTCGAAAAACTGCGGAGACTGCGCCAAGACCCGTTCGTAAACCGCGCTGCGCAAATCCGCCGTCACCCGTTCGCCAACCCAACTGACAGTGTAATAACGTGCGGCTATCGTCACCGCCCACAGGCAGGCCAAGGCAAATAGCGCCAGAAAGTGTCCATCCATGCTCAGCGCACCTAACAACCCACCCTGCTCTGCCTGTCGCTGCCCAAATCCAAAATCAATCAGATCGCGGAACGCCAAAGGTACTAACAGAATCGTCGCCGAGCCGAGACACAATAGGCAAAAGGCTACCAGCATTCTAGCGCGATAGGGACGGATAAACGGCCATAACGCCTTTAAGGTTGATATTTTTCGGGTGGGATCGGTTTGCTTAGAACGGGAGAAAGGCATATCAATACCTCGTGGAGAACCTTGGCGCGAAAATGCATCGCTTGAAAATAAAAAACCCGCTAAGCCTTGCGGCTAGCGGGTTTTTTGAATTTCTTTGACTACCTTAAAAGGTAGATGGTACCGAGGGTCGGAATCGAACCGACACTCCTTTCGGAACCGGATTTTGAATCCGGCGCGTCTACCAGTTTCACCACCCCGGCAAAGAAAGCGTCATTATACTGATTTTTGCAGAAATGCCAAACTATTTTTTACGCTGCCAATATTACCGCTGCTTTCAGCTTTTTCATGGCGTTTTGTTCAAGCTGTCTGATACGCTCAGCCGACACTTGATAACGATCCGCCAATTCGTGCAAAGTGGCTTTTTCTTCCACCAGCCAGCGGCTAGCCAGAATATCGCGGCTTCTATCGTCCAAGCCGGCCATGGCGTCCATCAGCAACTCTTCCTTGCGGTCTTCCCAGTCGCTATTTTCCAGCAATAAAGCCGGATCGGCACCATGCTGTTCCAGATAAGCGATAGGCGCTTGCACATGGTCTTCGCTGTCGTCGCCCGTTGGCTCAAGTCCTATATCGCGACCATCCAAACGCCGTTCCATTTCGTAAACCGTTTTGACGTCCACGTCCAGGTTCTCTGCTATCGCTTCCGCATCGTCTTGCGATAGATAGTTCAAGTCGTTTTTAAACTTACGCAGATTAAAAAACAGTTTGCGCTGCGCTTTAGTGGTGGCAACTTTAACGATGCGCCAGTTTTTAATCACATACTCGTGAATCTCCGCTTTGATCCAATGTACGGCAAACGACACCAAGCGCACGCCCATGTCGGGGTCGAAACGTTTTACCGCTTTCATCAAGCCGATATTGCCTTCCTGGACAATGTCCGCCAACGGCAAACCATAACCGGCATAGCCTCTGGCTACATGCGCCACGAAGCGCAAATTGGACATCACCAGCTCACGCGCAGCATTCAGGTCGCCTTCATCCCGGTAACGTAACGCCAAGTCCTGCTCCTGCTCGACGCTGAGTTTGGGCATTTGGGCGACTAAGTTCAAGTAAGAATCAAACGTCCCAACCGATAAATTGATCGGCAAAGCCAAGCTGTTGTTCATATCACCCTCGTTTCCGCGGAATAAATTAACGTTAACCGAATTCTAGCACTCGAAACACGAGAGTGCTAATAATTTAGTAAAAATCTTTTGATACAGATAGTTACACTGACTTTTGCTTCAATTTTGCTGTGTAACCAGCTAACGATGCCGCCTTTACGAATTCCGGCCAAACTCGTTAAAATGCCGATTAAGTCAGAAATCTCCGCCTAACTCATCAAAACCACAGCCATTTACTCAAACATGTCAGCTTCCGATAGCCCCGTTTCATCCAACTTTATTAGACACATCATTGCCGCCGATCTGGCCGCCAACAAAAACAACGGCAAAGTTGCCACCCGCTTTCCCCCCGAACCCAATGGCTATCTGCACATCGGCCACGCCAAATCGATCTGCCTGAATTTCACCCTAGCCGCCGAAAACAACGGTACCTGTAATTTACGCTTCGACGACACCAACCCGGAAAAAGAAAGCGTCGAATACATGGAAGCCATCGAACGCGACGTGCAATGGTTAGGATTTAAATGGGCCGGCAAATATCACGCTTCCGACTATTTCGAACAACTCTACGCTTACGCGGTGCAGTTGATTAAACAAGGCGATGCCTATGTCGACAGCTCAACGCCTGAACAAATGCGCGCCGACCGCGGCACCTTGACCGAACCCGGCAAAGAAAGCCCTGACCGTAGCCGCTCCATCGAAGAAAACCTGGATTTGTTCACCCGGATGCGCGCCGGCGAATTCGCTGACGGCCAGTATGTGCTGCGCGCCAAAATCGATATGGCCTCGCCCAACATTAATATGCGCGACCCGACCATTTACCGTATCCGCCGCGTGCATCATCAACGTACCGGCGACGCCTGGTGTCTGTACCCCATGTACGACTACACCCATTGCATTTCCGATGCTTTGGAAGGCATCACCCACTCAATCTGCACCTTGGAGTTTGAAGATCACCGTCCGCTGTACGACTGGGTGCTGGACAAATTGCAAACCCCTTGCCATCCACAGCAAATCGAATTCGCCCGCCTGCAATTGGAATACACCATCGTCAGCAAGCGTAAATTGCTGCAACTGGTCATGGAAAAACATGTCAATGGCTGGGACGATCCACGCATGCCGACCATTTCCGGCCTGCGCCGGGCCGGTTTTACGCCGGAAGCGATTCGCGATTTCTGCGAACGCATCGGCGTCACCAAAAACGATTCCTGGATCGAAATGGGTGTTTTAGAAAATTGCATTCGTGAAGACTTGAACGAACGCGCTCCGCGAGCGATGGCCGTGTTAAGGCCGTTAAAAGTGGTGATCAGCAACTGGGAAGACGGTAAAACCGAAACCTACCAAATCGCCAACCATCCGCAAAAGCCGGAAATGGGCAGCCGTGAAGTCAGCTTTTCCAAAACCATTTTGATCGAACAAGACGATTTCATGGAAAACCCGCCTAAAGACTTTAAGCGTTTGGTGCCGGGCGGTGAAGTGCGCTTGCGCGGTTCTTATGTGATCAAATGCGAGGAAGTGATTAAAGACGCTGCCGGCAATGTCATAGAACTGCATTGCAGTTACGATCCGGCCACCTTGGGCAAAAACCCGGAAGGCCGCAAAGTCAAAGGCGTTATTCATTGGGTATCTGAACAACATGCCGTGCCTGCCGAGTTACGTTTATACGACAGGTTATTCAGCCATCCCAACCCGGACACGCTGGATAATTTTCTGGACGGCATCAATCCCAATTCGTTGGAAGTGTTGACTGATTGCCGGGTGGAAGCCAGCCTGGTCAATGCCACGCCGGATACCCGTTATCAATTTGAGCGCACCGGCTATTTTTGCCTGGACTATGCCGACAGCACCGCGGAAAAATTGGTGTTTAACCGTACCGTGACCTTGCGCGACAGTTGGGCAAAGTAGCAAGGTAATTAACCATGGCCGCGCTGCAACCCTTAGTTAGCCATCTCGAAACCCAAACCGGCCAGTCTCTTAACAACCACCGCCTCAGCACTATCGGCGGTGGCGACATCAATAGCGCTTACCGGCTGCAAGCCGCCAATATCGACTGGTTTATCAAATTAAACCGGGCAAGCCTGGCAGAGATGTTTGTAGCAGAAGCGGCCGGTTTACGCGAATTGGCCGACATTGGCGCGGTGCGCGTGCCCAAGGTGATTTGCTTTGGCGAATGTCAACAACACGCTTATCTGGTGCTGGAATTCATCGAATTGGGCGCGTTGCATAGCCGCAGCGCCAGCTTATTCGGCGAACAACTGGCCTTGCTGCACCAGCGGCCGCAAGCCTATTTCGGCTGGCACATCGACAACACCATAGGCTCCACGCCGCAGTACAACGCCAGACACGACGATTGGGTCAGTTTTTGGCAGCAACAACGCCTGGGCAAACAATTACAGTTTGCCGCCGCCAACGGTTATCGCGGAGCGCTGCAGAGCCAAGGGGGAAAACTGCTGGAAAGAATTGGCGATTTTTTTAGCGCTTACCGCCCACACCCATCCTTACTGCACGGCGACTTATGGGGCGGCAATGCTGCCTCGGATAAGCAAGGACAACCGATAATCTTCGACCCGGCTTGCTATTACGGCGACCGTGAAACCGATCTAGCCATGACCGAATTATTCGGCGGTTTCAGCCGCGATTTTTATGCGGCTTATCAAGCCCAATACCCACTGGACCCTGGCTACAAAACCCGTAAAACCCTTTACAACCTTTACCATATCCTCAACCATCTCAACCTGTTCGGCAGCGGTTACTTGAACCAGGCCAACAGCATGATCGCTCAGTTATTGGCCGAATTAAACTAATCGCGTTCAGCACCGAATGGCCAACCAAAGCGATAGGTTGACATAGCCAGTTGCAATTCCCCATCCTCCATTTTCCCGGCTCATAAAAAGAATTTTTCCCGCCTCAATCCAGGAATTTCCTCCTAGATAATAGCCGTCAATTTTAAGGCCGAAACAGCAGCTTATATCCAGAGCCGCGTTTCGAAATTTATGACACCACCCATTCCACCGCTGCCATGAGCAACACCCTAAAAATATTGTTAGTCGACGACCATGCCGTGGTACGCGCAGGTTTTCGCATGCTGTTGTCGGTTAGAGGCAATGTCGAAGTCATCGCCGAAGCGGAACGCGGCGAACGAGCGATTCAGCTTTATTGCGAGTCCAAGCCTGATCTGGTGGTCATGGATTTATCCATGCCGGGAATCGGCGGTCTGGAAGCCATTCGCCGGATCGTCGCGCGGGATGCTAATGCGCGGATTTTGGTATACAGCATCTATCACGAACAAGTTTACGTGCGGCGCGCCTTGGATGCCGGCGCGCAAGGGTACATCACTAAAAACATGGCGCCGAATCTATTGTTACCGGCGATAGAAAGCATTATGCAAGGTAAAGGTTATACGGAACCCGGCCTGCTTAAACCCGCGGACGAGCCGTCCGCCAATGCGCAATATCAAGCGCTGATCGATGCATTCTCGCCGCGCGAGTTCGATATTTTCCGGCTACTGGCCCAAGGCCTGACGGTCTCGAAAATTTCCATTCACCTGTGTTTGGGCAATAAAACCATCGCCAACTACGCGACGCAAATCAAGAAAAAACTGCAGGTGCAGACCACCACCGAATTGGCCCACATTGCCGTCAACCTAAACATACTCAATCAGTAAACCCTATCTAAAACCGCTCAGCGCAATACTCTGATCGAACCCAAGGTACCGGTTTCAACGGTCACACTCAGCCGGGTAATTTTACTGACGCGGATGGCGTTCTTGGGTTGCGAGGGGTCGAAATTGAATTCATCGCCCTCGCGCACCATAAAAGTACCGACACCGCTGACTTCCAACAGAGCAATAAAGGCCTTGCCGGTCGGATTCAATAAGCCGCGTAGTTTAAGGTTAGGCACCTTCATGGTTTCTTGATTCGGCATAAACCCATAAGCGCCAGCGGCGGTACCGCCCTGCGCGCCAGCCGTTTCGTACATCAGTTCGCTGGGCGTGAACGGATCGCGCAACTGCTTCGGCGCCGCAGGTGTCAACGGCAGCGGCGTGGCCGGCGCTTCCAGAGCCTGCGCGGCTAGTGCCGCCATTGAAAAAAAAAGGCCGGCAATCGGCTTGATTGAATTCGACAAACTCATTTAATGCCCCGATACCAAAGAGAATAAGGCTTGAAAGAATGCATAATAGACAAAGCCCACCATCAAGCCTATGACCAAAATCATCACCGGCTCGATCAAGGCCGACAGACGCTTGATCGCAATTTCCAACAGCTTTTCGTAATAAAGCCCCAGTTCCTGTAACACCTCGTCCAGCGCCCCGGTCCCTTCGCCAACTGCGACCATCTGCACCACCAGCGGCGGAATGCGCGGATGATCGATGCTGCGCGCAATATCCCGCCCCTCTAAAATCTGGTTCGATGCGGCCAGCAACTGATCGACATAAACCCGGTTGCCCAGCAAATTAGCGGTAATTTTCAACGCTTCAAACACGGTGACACCGCTGCGCAGCAGAATCGACAGCGCCCAGTTCATCTGCGCCATGGCACCGGTCACCAGCAGCGAGCCGATCACCGGCAGCCGCAGCAACAGCCGGTCTATCCACAAGCGGCCGTTACGGGTTTGATAAATCAACATCACCAGCAGCAGAAAAGCCGCCACACCACCTACCAGCCACAGGCCATGCTGGCGCACGAAGTCCGATATATCCACCAGCAACTGGGTAGACGGCGGCAAGGCTTTACCTTTGCCCATCAAAAACTTGCTGAATTTGGGGATGATTTTCACCACCATGAAAATGCCGACGCCGATTGCCGCCAGCACCACAATCGCCGGATAAATCATCGCGTTGATGGTCTGCGCCCGCAATGCGGCTCTTTTATCCAGATGTATCGCCAACCTTTCCATGATTTGGTCCAAATCGCCCGTGGTTTCACCGGCAACCACCAAATTGATCGCCATTTCCGGAAACACCGCCTTGTGCTTACTCATCGCCGACGACAGCGATTGGCCCACCCGAATGTCTTTCAGCATCAGGCGTAAAGTCAAATTCAAGCGCGGATTGGTCAATTGTGCCTGGGCCAGCTCTAAAGCCTGCGCCACCGGCAAGCCCGCCCGCAGCATAAAACTCATTTGCCTGAAAAAGAAAATCAGCGCCGTGTTCGTTACCGAACGTTGCGAGGCCAACCAGTCCGAGAAATTAGCCTGGCCGAGAAAGCCGCTGCTGCCGCGTCCCTGGCGCAACGCCAATACTCGCAAACCGCTCTGGCGCAATTGTGATGCTGCATTACCCATATCGTCGGCTTGCAAGCGGCCACCAATCTCGTTGCCTCGCTCATCCAAGGCGGTGTAAACAAATTCAGCCATCTCAGTTTACGCCGCGCATACCGCGGGTTTTGTGGACCGCTACATCGCGTAACTCGTCGAGCGTGGTCATGCCCAGCAGCACTTTACGGCAGCCGTCCTCCCACATAAAACTCAGACGCTCACCGGCACTGGCTTCCAAGGTTTCCTCATCGGTGCCGCGGGCCACCAAGCGGGCGAGGGTTTCATCCAGCCACAGGGTTTCGAACAATCCTAGCCGGCCGCAAAAACCGCTGCCCTGGCAGATCACGCAACCGCCCGGTTCGTATATTTGCACTGCATCGTCGTCCCGCCCCAATTCCGCCAGCTCGGCAGGCGTCGCCGAGCGTGGTTTGCGGCAATGCCCGCATAAGCGGCGTACCAAACGCTGCGCGATCACCGCCGCCACCGTGGAACCGATCAGGAATGGTTCGCAACCGATGTCGATCAAGCGCGTGACGGCGCTCACCGCGTTGTTGGTGTGCAGCGTCGAAAACACCAAATGCCCGGTCATTGCCGCTTTTACGGCCACATCGGCAGTTTCCGGATCGCGGATCTCGCCCACCATCAGCACGTCCGGATCGTGCCGCAGAAACGAGCGCAGGGCGTCAGCAAAGCTGACTTTCGGCCCGGTCTGCAATTGAGAAACCCCGTGCATCACATATTCAATCGGGTTCTCCACGGTCATGATGTTGATGTCGGCGCGGTTGATTTCTTGGAGCGCGGCGAACAAGGTGGTCGATTTACCGCTCCCGGTCGGACCGGTCAGCAGCACCATGCCGTAGGGGCGGTGTATCACCTTGCGAAAATGCTGCAAATCTTCTTCCATCATGCCCAGATCGGCCAGCGTCAAGCCAAACGCCTCTTGGCCGAGCAGCCGCAGCGTCATCCGTTCGCCCAGCCGGGTCGGCGCGGTCGCCACCCGAATGTTAAAGCCCTTGTCGATGGGCCGGGGCAAATGATAAGAAAAACCGCCGTCCTGCGGCATGCGCTGTTCGGCTATATCCAAGCCGGCCAGCACCTTGACCCGCGACACCAAAGCAGCCGCCGCGCCGGCGTTGGCGACCAACGGAAAGTCGCGCAATTTGCCGTCCACCCGCAAACGAACCCGCAGACCTTGCGCATCCGGCAATAAGTGAATGTCCGAGGCCCGGTAAAAATAGGCTTCGCGGATGATGCCGTCCAGCATGGCCACCAAATCGGTATCGGTCTCCGCTGTCACCGCGCCGCTTTGCTCGGGCGCCGATTTTCCGGCCAATGCCTGCTTTACCTTTAATTGCAATAGAGCCAGATCGGCCATTGCCAGCGGCAATACCTGCCCCAACAAGCGTTGCACCGAATCGATGCCGCCCCGGTCGCCCGGATCGCCGCAGATCAGTAACACCTGTTCGCCATCACTAACCGGCAACAGCAATTTGCGCTGTACCAGACTGGGCGGAATTTTTTTTAACAAGGTGTTTTCCACCTGTAGCGTATCCAGATCGACATACGGCACACCGTATTGCTCGGCCACCGCCCGGTGCAAGGCCGATAACGGAAAACGATAATGGGCCTGAACCATGCTTAGCAAACTCAAGCGTTGCCGGCGAGCTTCCAGACGTAGGCGTTCCAATTGCGCAGCTTCAATCAAGCCACAGCGCACACCGGCTTCCAGGAGATGTTCGTCATTGATAGCCATACGCTTACAACGCCAAAATCACTTCGGCCAACAAAGATTGCGGATAGCCGGGCATCGCCAACACCGGCATGCGCTCGACACTGATCCGCAGCACCGCCACTTGAAACGGCAGCCGATCCAAATCGTGAATGAAGCGGTTCAAAGCCAGATAGGTACCCTCCACCTCCAGGCGCCGCAACGGCCTTTCCAACAAGGAACCCGGCGACATCCGCGCCACCCAACCAGCACTCAGCGGCGGAATCACGGCAGCGATGGGCGCAGCGGCAGCGGCCGGCGTTACCGTCGCCGGTTTGTTTTTCCGGCTTTTCTTGGTGGTTGCCGGTGCCGCCGCTACCGGCGCGGCATTGTTGCTTACCGCCGCTTTGAAAACCTCGTTGGCGCGCACATGAATCTGCGCATCCCGCGCCACTTTGGAAATATTCACAATCAGAAACTGCGAGTCGTCCGGCGCCAGATGTTTTTCCACGCTGTCCGACTGCTCCTTGATAGCCGCCAGCAAACGCTCTTGTTCCGCTAATTGGCTCTTCAAACGCTCGATGTCCTCATCCGGTTCTTCCGGGATCTCGGCGGTACGCAGGCGCTTATCGGTGGCTTCCGCCGTTTGTTGCAATTGGCCGATTTCCCGGTTGGCCGGCACCCAGCGCAACCAGGCGTAAGCGCCGATAACGATCACGCCGATAGCCAAGGCCGACAACCATTGTTCGCGCTTACTCAAAGGGGGTAGTTTCATGGGTATTTGGATTGGATAAACGAATGATTTTGCCGTCCGGCTCGGCCAATTTGACCAGCCGCAAGGAAATACTGAAGCCGTTGCTCTGCAGCGGCCCTTTGCCGAAAGTCACTTTGGGCTCGCGAACCTGCAAATCCCAGCGGGCTGCGGCATCACCCACCCGTTTGATAAAGGTCTGCGCGGCGCTGTCGCTGAGCGCCCAGGCTTCCAGCACCAGGTTTTCCGCTTCGATGCGTTTGGCGTCGATAGGGTTGGGCGCCGCCGCGTTCGCTGCCGCGGCCGGTTTTAATGCCGACTTGTCCGGCTCATCCAAACGCTCGATCACCACCTCATTGTCAACCAGCGTTTGCAGCATACCCAACACGCCTTTCACCAAATCCATGCGCTCCGGAATATCTTCGTCGTAGAAGCGGGCCAGATTTTCCAGACGCGACTGTTCGGTGCGCAAACTCTTGATTTTGTCCTTGATCTGGGCGATTTCAGCCGCTTGGGCGTTGATGCGCTTAATAGCCTCATCGATACTTTGCCAGCTGGCGTCCACCTGCTGTTTGTAGCTCTCGACGCTACTTTTGCGCGCCCACAACGACAGCTCAGCCACGCCGACCACCACCAATAACAGCAGCACCAGCGCCGCGGCCCGCACCTCCAAGCGATCACGCAGTGCCGGCAACGGGCCGCCCAAGCGCACCCCCACGCAACGCTCAGATTCGGCCAAACCCAGTGCATGGTAAGCCGCTCCGGCCATGCCCGGCGAGACCTTATCGCCAACGGCAGCATGGCTTAGAGGATGCAAGTCCAGTTCCAGCATGTGTTCCAAATTGGCGGCCAGCTCCGGTGCCGGCGGCCAACTAGCCAGCCAGACCGGCTCGCGCGGCGGCGCATGCAGCGCGTGATAGCTTTCCAGACAAATATCCAGCGGCGCTTTGTGCAGATTCAAATAGTGGCGCAAGGCCGTAATCCCGCCAGCGGCTAGCCGCGTGCTAAACCCCAGACCGGGTTGAGTCTCCAGCAGCACGGCGTGGGTTTCTGTCGGGGGCAATAAGGCCGCGCTGCAACCGGTCAAGGGATACATGGTTTGCAATTTCACACCCTGCCGCGCGAAAGCGTCCGACCAGCGCTGCAATAAACTTTGATGCACGCAACTAATCAGCCAGTTAAAAGTACCGGGTATATCGTCCACCGCACTCTGCGCCGCCCAGCCGACTTCGATGGCCTCGTCGGCGGCTTTCAGCCACTCCTGCCCGGTCAAGCAGGCATTGAGCTGGCTGCGTTTGATATAACCCAACTCCACCGCCAGATCGCCGAAACGCCGTAACGAAAACTGCTCGGCCAACGCCAAACCTCCGCCGGCTCTGGATTTACCTTGCTGCAAATCCATCACCGCCCGCGCTTGTTCCTCGGTCATATAACCTTGGCCCACCAATAAATGCCCCACCGACCAGCGGGTGACGTGTTGCAACAACAGCGGCTCCGCTTCCCAGCGCGCCAGCTCCAACATCTGCAACAACGGCCGGGGTTTGCGGGGATTGACCGGTAACTCCACCAGCGTGGAAAACACCGCCGGCGACAACAGAATCGCCGAACCGCCGCCCTGCCAACCCTGGCTTTTTAGCGTAGTCAGCACATCGCTCAGGCCTTCGGCCATATCCACCTGCTCGGTTTTGGCCTGATACAGCAATTCCATATCCTGATCGGCACGGCGCAGCACGGCGGCGCGCAAGGAAAAACCGTCGGTCTCGCAGACCAATAACTGCGACGGGATAGCAAAAGGGATAAAACGGTTAAATTTCATGGATGCTTGGCATTTGAGATTGTTTAGCGGTTTCCGGACTGTGGCTTTTTCGGCGCTGCCGCTTAGCGCCCCGACGATCCTCGGTCATTGCCATTAAATTAGCAGCAGGTGATTCCCTCTCCCCCAGGGAGAGGGTTAGGGTGAGGGGAATAAATAAGGGAAAAAACGATATTTTGATCCCCTCATCCCAACCTTCTCCCGGAGGGAGAAGGAGCTTTTTCCTTAGCGTATTGGCAGTGACGGCCCGCACTGAAAGCACATGGCGAGACGGATTCGGACAAAGTGGACTCATGGAATGATCCAATTAAGGGCCAAATTCAGTGTCTGGCGGGGTGAGACGCTGAAACTGCGGATGTTGGCGATGTTTGGCTTCGGGTTGGGATTGGCTCCAGTGGTATCGCAATCGCCGTCGAAAATCACAAAATCGTCTGGGTCAACCGTCCCACCTTGGTAACAAACAATCGCATACCCGCGTTGTCCAATAGGCAAGAGTGGCGGCGTGCTCAACTTAAAGCTCTCGGTTTTTTGACCGCTCGCCGATACTGATAGGCTTGCCAAAACCAAGTAATCAGGAGTTCCCTCGTCCGAATCGACATAGTCGGTCAAATCGGATAAATAAAGGCGCAATACCAAGTTGACGTCTGACCCTGGCAATTTTGTCCCGCTTTGATTCTCAAACGTCACGCTCACTGCCGCCGGTAATGGCACCTGCCAATCGGCGCTGACAATCAGTTGCGGCGCGGCCACGTCATCGGTGGCAACAGTTAAATCCATGCCTTCGCTAGCTAAACTGGCGGTCGCTGCGGTTACGCTGTAATCCCATCCTGAATCCAGCGCATCAGCGGCCGCATTCGCGCCTTCGTTACCATAGCCGTCTCTAAAACGCAGGCCGCCGCCGGATTCCGGGATAACCTGTAAATAGGGGCCGCGCCAGCCTATGCCGACCCCCGTGTTCTGATCCAGATTCCATTCGCTAACGATTTCGGTGTCGTCGCACGGCGATTTAAAGGTTTTCGGAACGGTGGCCGGAAGCACCTCGTCACCGAGCCTCAATAACTCCGCCAAACATAGCGGCAAGCGCCCCATATCCGCCACAAAGCCGCTAAGCTCCGGCGCGCCGTTTACTGTGCGAGTCGGGTCGCCGACGATGGCTTTGCGGATCAGTTCCATCCGGCGTTTGGTTTCGTCGTATTTGGCTTGGTCTTCCACGCCCTCGGTCAATAGCAAACCGGTGGACGCCACCAGTGCCATCAAAAAAATCACCAGCAACATTTCCAGCAGGGTAAAGCCGCGCTCGGATTTGTGATGTATCGAACCGACCGCAGGTAGGGTGGATAAGCGGAGCGTGATAGCCTGCGCTTTGGCGTTTTTGGCGATTTCGATCAATAAGTTCATCGCAACAAACACAGCACGGTATCGTCACCACCGCCGGCCAGCTGGCAGGTGCCGGGCGTTGGGCTATTGTCGGTGTTATCCGGACCGAGGCTGACCAGCCGAGCTTTGTCGGCGTCATCCAAATCCAACATGAGGTAATTGGCTTGATAGGCATCGGTAATCACCCACAAATTATCGACACCGGCATAACTCATCAGGCCGCTTTTGCGTTGCAAATACGGGCCGTTCCAACCGCGATGGGTGTCCGGATTCCAGCCGTTGCCGGAAGGGTCGGCAAACAGCATCCAGAAATTGGCCGGCGATTCGCACCAGGCCAGTTTTGCGGCGTCCGTGCTGCCGGCTTCGCTGGGCAGATTAACCAAATCCGGATTGATTTTGCCGGGGTTTGCCGGGTCTTCGCAGACGTAAATCCCCTGCCCCGGTAAATCGTTGCTACCGCTATCGCGGCGAAACTGTAACAAAGCATTGCGGATTTCCGCGATTTCAAACCGGGTAGCATCTTGGCGGCCTTGATCCTGCACGCCTTCATAAGCCAGCACCGCCGTGCCGGCTACTACTGCCATCAGCACAATCACCGCCAATAATTCCAGTAGGGTAAAACCGGCTTGCGACCGAATTTTCAGAGTTTTGGAACGCACGACGGCAACATGGCGCCAGGCGACGGGCCGCAACATTCCGCTAAGAACAAACAATAAACACCTCATTTACTTGCTTGTGAAAATTAAAAACTTAGCCAGCCCTAGTTGCCGAGTCACTAGCATTAAGTTGGCGTCACGCCGGCATCGGCAGCCAATCAAACCTCTCAGTTAAAGTTGCTTGGCAGGCGCACCGCTGCTGGTGACCACTTTTGCACCTAGCGTGGAGGCCAGCATCGGCAACATGAAGTTGACTTTGACGCTGTCCGCACCTTTGAGATGGAAAAGATCGACAATAAACTTTGAGGCATCATTCGGATAAGCGGCCAAGGCCCGGCTTAACGTCTTTTTGGATGCTTGCTGATCGCCGTTCAGGGCTTGCATCAGCGCCAGCCGGTACACTAAATTGTTGGCCGGCACGAAACGCACGGCAACATCCGCCAATACGGTCAGTTGCGGCCGCATCGCCAAATCGTCGGGCTGACCGGTAAACGTAAAAATCATCGGCACATAAGGTGTTAGCAGCGGCGCTTGCGTCACCGCTTTTTGACAGACATCCACCAGATGATCGGAGCGTTGCTGAGAGGGTTGCGCCACCGTCGCTAACAAAGCCAATTCCATGCGCAGGTAGTGAGTTTCATGTACAACTGCCACGGACGCGGCGGCAGCAATGCAGAAGCCGGCTATGACAGTGCCGGTTTTTTTCCAGGCTATCGGCCGGCTCAACTCATCACCCAAGCCCAATACCATCGCGGCAACCCCTAAAAACGGCGCGTACCACAGCGGGTATTCCAACATGCTGTGAATGCCCAAAATGGCCGCCAACAACATCAGCCAGGTTTTAAACGCTTGCTGCGTTGTCCCCTCGCCCACGGCCAGCACCGGACGAATCCAGCGGCTGATAGCCAACAGCAGCAGCAACACCGGTAACAAACCCAGTTCGGCCAGCAAGTGCAAAATCAGGTTGTGCGCGTGTTCGATATAGGTAGGCAGTGCCGGAATATAGCGGCCAGCTTGAAAATACGCGGTGTCGAATTGCCCGAAACCCTGACCCAGCAAGGGCTGCTGCAAAAACAAGTGCCAGGCCACTTGCCAGATATGCCAGCGCGGCGACGCGCCGCTGGTTGGTTGTAGCATGCGTTCCGCCGAGCTCAGTTGCGCGTCCGGCAAAACACCCAGCGACCACAAACCCTGCAAGGCCAGATAGCCGAAAAGCCCTAAGCCGATGGGTTTCAACCAGGCGGAACGGTAGCGCCACGCGATGACAAAGATGGCTAGCCAATACAATAAAACACTGCGAGAAGGCGTCAGGCTCAAGCCCAGCATCAGGCTAAACCCGCAGAACGCAAATACCCCTCGAGGTAGCCGACCAAGCGCATGCCAGTACAGTAAAGACACACTGCCCAAGGCCAAGAAATCGCCGTAGTTGTTGGCTTGGCCGACGCCGCCCCAGTCGCCGATTTCCCCGGATAGCCGCCCGAATAGCTCACGCCAGGCCACCAGCGCGGCAGCCGTTACCAAACCGCCGGCCAGCCAGCCGCCGACCCGTTCGCTACCAAACTGTTGCCGCAAATGGGCCATCAAAACCATCATCAGTGCGGCCCAAGCCAAATAAGCCATCCCCATATAGGCATGCGGTACGACGACTTGCGGCAACAGTTTGCTTTGTAAGGCCAGATAGGCGGCCAGCGTTAAAGGCAACCACAGCGTGCGCGGCAACTGCAAATGCTCGCTACGCCACAAGCTTGGCAAAGCCGCCGCACAAGCCAGCAATCCGCCGACTACCGCCAGCCATTCCAGATGAAAGGTGGTTACCGGCTGCAAATGCCAGGGCGCCAGCCAAGGCAAAATCGGCAGCAAACCCAATAGCAACAGGCTGAGCGGTGGAAGTTTGGAGAAGTGGAGCGATTTCATCGTTTGTTGTCTGTTTTGGTTGTGTGGCGCTTGGCGCTTATGTGTTACGCAAGCCTGTGCGAACCAAGTGCCGTTAAGTTAAGCCGTTCGTGGAGAGCTTACCTCGTTCCCACGCTCCGCGTGGGAACGCATAAAGGCTTGCCACCGCCACAGCACGCCGGCTATCCGAGGCGCTACTCTTCGGTATTCCGAGAGGCCGAGGCCTACTAGCGCTAGACTCTTTAGCAAAGCCCAGCGCTAGTAGGGGTTCCCACGGCGGACCGTGGGAACCAGGGTTTACCTAGCTAATGATTAGTTAGGGTTTTGAGCGGCGATGTTCTCATCAATCATACGGCCTTCGGTGTCAACAACGGCCAGTAAGCGGGCTTTGTTGAATACTTCACTGTCAGCAAAGCTGGCATCTTCATTGGTATCTTGAGCGACGTGGAATAATGCGATGTAGCGCGCGTAACTGGTCGCCGGATTAATGGCTTGGCTGACGAAGGTCGGCGCAGTGGAGATTGCCACAGACGAGTTGCTGGTGCTGTGCGCGGCGTCGTGACCAAAGCCCAAAGCAATCACCAAGTTGCATTGATCGTCTTCCAGGGTGTCGTTGATGGTGTTTTGGCGCAGAGCATCAGTAGCAGTTATCGTAGAAGCATCCAACTTGGTCGTTGGCATACCGCCTGGCAACGTACATGCTGTGGGAGTGCCACCGACATCGCCATAAGTAGGCAGGATCGCTACGTTGGAGATAGCCGTCCAATCATCTTCCGATACGCCAACGCCTCCAACTGCACCTTCGTTATGCTGCAAGTTAGGTTCGATAGTGCCAGTCGCAGCAACTTGAGTACGTTGTTGCAGTTCGGTAATGCCGACTGATTCCAATGCAGTCACCACGGCAGCGCGGAATGTACTTGGGGAAGCAGGCAAAGCCCAATTGGCAAATTTGGATGCAGTCACAGTGGCCAAAAATGCCGGCGCCGCACCAGCACTAGCGCCCGAACCAACAACCAAGTTATCCCATTGGTCAGGATATTTTTGAGTAACCGCACGATAGTTACGGATAGCACCGTCAGCGGTTGAGGTGCTGTTGGAAGCCGCTGTAGCTTGGGCACTGTCGCCAATCCCTTCATACGCCACCAACGCCGCAGTCGCCAACGTAGCGATCAGCGTGATAACTACCAGCAGTTCCAGTAAGGTGAAACCCGCTTGTCTGTGTTGCAGTCTTTTCAGTTGTTTGCCTTTCATACTGTTTTCTCAAATCTAAATGCCGCAACTGCCTCACGCAGCCTGTTGGTCATCTTATTTTTTGGTTTTTTGATGTGACCCCATCACACTCGTTTAGTTATGCGCGTCCGTGCGCGGATTAGTCCTGAATTCTCTATATTCCTCGCGCCCACTGGGCAGAAGATGGGGGATTATTTAAAAAATTTCCCCCGGCCCCTCTTTGCTAAAGAGGGGAATTGATAAGGCTAAAGCGGCCTTATTCCAATCTCCCGCCTTCCACTCGGACCGTGCGAACCGCAAGCATCAAGCTTGGCCCGGTAAGCTGCTATCCACCACAAAGCGGTATTGTTTGCCGCAGTGCAGAATCACTTCTTTTTGCTGACGCTTGAGAATTTTGACCTCGACGCGGATTTCGCCGAAGCCGTCGTGCTGCAATACTTCATCAAGCAATTCCATGAGCTTGCTTTTGACGGGTTGGGCTTGCATGTGCTTATGGTTTCTCATCATCTCTATTTCTCCCTCATTCAATTCAAGCGTGTTCATTGCGCCGGCAAGGCCAGTTTGTAACCGCTATGGCGGGCCTGATTCAGCCAGTAATCGGCTTTTTCCTGTTGTTCCAGATTGGGACTGGTGGCGTGCACCCGGTACAGCATGTATTGCGCATGCGCATGGCCCTGGCGGGCGGCGGATTCAAACCAACGGGCCGCCAGTGTCATGTCCTGCGGGCCGCCAAGCCCCAGGTAATACAGTTCACCCAGCAGGGCCTGGCTGTTGGCGTCGCCAGTACCGGCGGCGCGATGGCACCAATCGAAGGCCTGGGCAAAATTGATCTTGCGCAATTTGTCGCCGTAGCGATAGGCGTAGCAATTTTCGGTGGCAATATCTGCCGGGGTATCCAGACCCATGTGGTTGGGCTGGCAGGCGGCGCAGGCCAACAGGAACAGGCTCAGCAAACTCCGGACATAGAATTGCTTCGGTAACGGGAATCCGCGCCGAGTTTTTAAATTGTTGCGGCTCATTGATCCGACTCCCGCAGCCGCGGCGGTGCGCAAAACTCGCCGCAAACCGGTTCGTCGGGATTTTCCGGTTTAGGCACCGGCTTGGCTTGCATGGCGGTATCCGGCGCGTAGCGGTGGTATTTGTCTGTGGGATCGTATTCTTGGTGGCTGTCGTTGCCTTGGTTCAGTACATAGGGCGTAATCAACAGCACCATTTCCGATTTGCTGTCGGCATCGACGGTCTGCCTGAACACCTGGCCAAGCACCGGGATGTCGGCCAGATAAGGCACTTTGCGGCGGTTGCGGGAAAAGCTGTCGCGAATCAAACCGCCCACCGCGACGGTATAACCGTGCCTAGCGAAGATTTCGCCTTGCATGCGGGCAGTGGTAATGGTGTCTATCGGTAAATCCAGCACCTTGTCATTATTGTTGCTGGTAATGGGTATCGTGGCTGCACCTTCGTTGAGGGTGGAATTCTCCTGATTCATTTGAATATGAATACTGCCGTCGGCATTAATATGCGGAACGATTTCCAAGGTGGTGCCGATATCGAGCAGTTCGGTTTCCGGGCTGGAGAACGTGGTAGCCGTATTGGTGTTTTGAACGTTGCTGACCGCATAACCGCGCACCATGACCCGTTCTTCACCCACAAACAAGGTGGCGGGGCGATGGTTGGACGCGACCAGCATCGGATTGGAGACGACGTTAACCCGGTTGTTTTTTTCCAGAAACTCGATGTTGGCTTTGACTTTATCGCTGACAAATTCATAGACAAAGCTACCACCGCCGGTCAAAGCGGCTGCACCGCCCATAACAAGCGGGTTAACGCTATCGCCTTGGGCTTTAGTATTTTTGATTTCGAAGTTAAAAAGTGAGGAGAAATCTTCGCCGACCTTGACGTCGATGATCTTCATTTCCAACATAACCTGAGTCTGGGGGATATCCATTTGCTGAACCAGATCGGCAATCGATTTGAGGATGTTTTGATCGCTGGTTTTAACGATTAACTGGTTATGCTCGTTATTGACGGTAACGGACACCACTTTATCGGCACCCGAGACTTCAGATAGTTTTTCCGTGTCGATGCGCTTGTCGTCGCCGGAACTTGAGGACAATTGCTCCAACTGATCAACGCTTAAATTGTCCGGCACCCGATCCTGGAAAGTGAGGTTGCCCCCCATCCCACTGGACTGGCCGTTACGACCGTCGCGGTAGCCGTAGGCGCGATTGGTGCCATAGGCGTTGCTGCCGCGCACGCCGCCAGAGCCCAGAAAGCCGCCGCCGTAGCCGCCTCCGGCGCCACCATAACCATAGCCTCCCATACTCATTCCGCCCATACCGAAGCCACCCATCCCACCCATGCCGCCGCCGAAGCTATTCGAACCAGACATCCCGCCAATTCGGCCACGATTTGCCGCACCGCCAAAGCCCATGTTGCCGCCCATCATTGGGTTGTAGCTGACACGTACCCGCTGCCCATAGAGGTTTTGAATAGCCATGGCTATGGCATAGACATTTGGAGTGCGAAGTTGGAACACTTTTATGTTGTCGTCCTGGCCCAACATTAAATCCTTCGAGTACTGCTCCTTAGTCATGAGCCGATAGGCACCTGTTTCGCCATCATCACGCCGGTACCAAAGATCGCTGATGCGGCAAATCGTGCGGATGGCGTCTTCCAAGCTGACTTTTTTTAAAAAAATCGTCACATTCTTTTTGCCGGCTTCCGGGGTAGCAACGATGTTGACATTGGCATCTTCGGACAGGACGCGGATGATGTCGGAGACCTGGGAGTTTTTGAACTCCAGTTCCTGAATTTCGAAAGACTTAGCGGCAGCAAGCACGGTAAAGCCTGCCGACAGCAGCATGAGCATGCATAACACCCTGATGTGCTTTGGTTTGACGATTTTCAATTACACCCTCAGTAACTTGATAATTCATGTTTTGCACTTATCGAAAACTTTGGCGTGCCCGAACGCATTAGCCCCAAGCCGCTTGTCGTTTGCGTATCAGCAGGCTGTTTAAAATTTGAATATAAAGATGCTTCCGCCACGCTGGAAAAACCGTTGATCAAGCTGTCCTTAGCCGAGCCCAAACCGCATGGATAAGTCGAAGCGTGCCCTCCATGGTTCCGGCTACCCGCACTTGTGCCCTGTGGGTATCCTGACGGGAAAGACGGTTTTTTGGGTCTGACAGAAGCATCTTTATATTCAAATCGCCATAGCACAAAATGGCGCGCATTGTATGTTGGCGAATTCCCAGTTGTCGTTAGGAGGAAATCCCGAAATGTTTGCCAATAATTCCGGGCGTTAAGATTTTGGGCGGAATAATTTGCCGAAGTACTTAAGGACATCAAGCACCTGGCATTTTTGGTTTAAGGATTTAATGGGAAATAAGGTCCGGCAATTCTGAGTGCGCCGAATTGCGAAGTTACTCTCCCCTCTTTGAAAAAGAGGGGCTGGGGGAGATTTTTTAAATAGATCCTAAGATTAGGACGCTAAACGGGAGCAGAAAATGTTAGCTGCCGATGTCGGCAGATTCGCTACCACCAACGAACAGGCGGTAGGCTGGATTACCGGTCTCATCCCGATAGGCAAGTCCTAAAACCGACAAACATTGTTCAAAACGCCCGCGTTGCTCACCGTCAATCTGCAAGCCTATCAACACTTTACCGAAGGCGGCGCCATGATTGCGGTAATGAAACAAACTGATATTCCACTGGCTACCCAGCGACAACAAAAACTTCAGCAGCGCGCCGGGACGCTCGGGAAACTGGATGCTGTAGACGCTCTCCTTCAACTCGAATGGCGCATGCCCTCCAACCATATAACGGATATGATCCTTGGCCAGTTCGTTGCCGGTCATATCGGTGACCGAAAAACCGTCTACGGTCAATTGCTCGATCAGATGCTGGCGGTCATTTTCCGCGCCGCTGCTGCTGATCCCTACAAACACTTGCGCCATGCGCGCGTCGAAATAGCGATAATTGAACTCGGTGATGCTGCGCTTGCCGATGACTTTGCAAAATCGCAAAAAACTGCCCGGCACTTCCGGTATTTCGACGGCCAGCAGAATTTCTCTATGCTCGCCTACCAACGTGCGCTCGGCGACATAGCGCAAGCGGTCGAAATTGATATTGGCACCGCTGTCGATGGCAATCAGGGTGTGTTGTTGTAGATGGTGTTGTTCGGCGTATTTTTTCAAACCCGCCACCGCCAGGGCGCCGGCCGGCTCGGCGACCGAGCGGGTATCGTCAAAGATGTCTTTAATCGCCGCGCAAATCTCGTCGGTACTGACGGTGATGACCTGATCGACGTGCTCACGGGCGATGCGGAACGGTTCCTCGCCAACCTGCTTGACGGCCACGCCGTCGGCAAACAAACCGACCTGCTCCAATATCACCCGCTGGCCGGCTTTTAAAGCTTGATTCAAACAATCGGCGTCGTCGGGCTCCACTGCAATGACTTTAATATCCGGGCGCACGAATTTGACGTAAGCGGCGATACCGGCCACCAGTCCGCCACCGCCGACCGGAACGAATATCGCGTGAATATCGCCGTTGTGTTGGCGCAGAATTTCCATGCCTACTGTTCCCTGCCCGGCTATCACTTCCGGGTCGTCGTAAGGATGGATAAACGTCATGCCTTTTTCCGCGACCAATTCCATGGCATGGGCATAAGCATCGTCGTAGGAGTCGCCGTGCAGCACGATTTTCGCGCCGCGTGCCTTTACTGATTTGATCTTGATTTCCGGCGTGGTTTTCGGCATCACGATCAGGGCTTTGATGCCCAGTTTTTTGGCCGCCAAGGCCACACCTTGCGCATGATTGCCGGCCGACGCGGCGATGACGCCGTGCGCGGTTTGTTCCGGTGTCAGGGAGGCGATTTTGTTATAGGCACCGCGCAATTTAAACGAGAATACCGGCTGTAAATCTTCGCGTTTCAGATACACCTTGTTGTTGATTTTCTCCGACAGCGTAGCGGCAAAATCCAATGGGGTTTCCTCGGCAACGTCGTAGACTTTTGCCCGCAATATCTTTTCTATGTATGTCTGCATTATTGTCCTCGGCAACTGCTGGCGCAGTTGCCGTCCATGCGTGGGTTCCGGGGTTGTTTAGGCGAGGCTGCCTGGCGCCGGTTCGGCGTAAAAACTGCTGAGAGATCAGCGTCAATCGGTTATTATCCCACACAATGACGGGTTAAACGCCGTGTCAGATTTATAAGAGTAATCCATCAGGACCATCACCATGACTCAAGACGAATTAAAAAAACAAGTCGCTCAGGCTGCCCTGCACTATTTGAAAAACGTACCCATCATCGGCATGGGAACCGGCTCCACCGTCACCCATTTAATTAATCTGTTGGCCGACTGCGATTTCAAAAGAGACATCGAAGGCGCGGTATCCAGCTCGGCGAAAACCACTGAACATTTGCAATCCATCGGTATTCGCGTCATCGACCTCAATCAATCCGGCGATCTGGACATTTACGTAGACGGCGCGGACGAAGTCACGCCGCATAAAAAAATGTTGAAAGGCGGCGGCGGCGCGTTGACCCGCGAGAAAATCATCGCCGGCGCCAGCAAAAAATTTGTCTGCATCGTTGACGAAAGCAAGTGCGTGGACGTGATGGGCAAATTTCCGTTACCGGTTGAAGTGCTGCCGTTATCGCGCAGCTTCGTGGCTCGCCAATTGGCTAAATTGGGCGGCCAACCTGAATTACGCATGAACAAAGATACCGGCGCCAGCTACATCACCGACAACGGTTGCGAGATTCTGGACGTGCATAATTTGAGCATCCTGGACCCTATCGAGTTGGAAAAAACCATCAACAATATCCCCGGCGTGATCACCAACGGTCTGTTTGCGATCCGCGACGCGGATGTCGTATTGGTCGGTAAAGGCAGCGAAGTCATTACTTACTAAACAGCGTTACCCGTTATTGCGATAGGTTGTCCGGCGCGACGACCTCAGTCGCCGAAAAGCCGGCAGCGCCTTACCCATAAAGCCTTGCCGGCTTTTCCCCATTAAATTTCTGGCTGCCCCAGCCTTAGAACTCTACAATATCCGCCCATCGCAGCCGCCGGCTGCTCTGCTTTTGCAACATTTCTCAGAGTATTTTAGGAACTACCATGTCTGACATTGAAATTGCCCAACAGGCAAGCATGCGCCCAATTATTGATTTGGCCGGCGAAAAATTCGGCATCCCCGCCGAACATCTGGACCCTTACGGTCATTACAAAGCCAAGATTTCCCTGGAATATGTCAACAGCCTGACCGATAAAACCGACGGCAAGCTGATTTTAGTCACCGCGATCAGCCCCACCCCGGCCGGCGAAGGTAAAACTACCACCACGGTAGGTTTGGGCGATGCCTTAAACCGCTTGGGCAAGAAAACCATTATCTGCCTACGCGAACCTTCGCTTGGTCCTTGCTTCGGTGTAAAAGGCGGCGCGGCCGGCGGCGGTTATGCGCAAGTGGTGCCGATGGAGGACATCAATCTGCATTTTACCGGCGACTTTCACGCCATCGGCGTGGCGCACAATTTATTGTCGGCGTTGATCGACAACCATATCAATCACGGCAACAAACTGGACATCGACCCGCGCCGCATCCAATGGAAACGGGTGATCGATATGAACGACCGGGCGTTGCGCAAAATCACCATCGGCCAAGGCGGGCCGGCGAACGGCTATTTGCGCGAGGACGGCTTCGACATCGTCGTCGCATCGGAAGTGATGGCGATTCTGTGTCTGGCCACCAGCCGCGCAGATTTGAAGGAGCGTTTGGGCCGCATCGTCATCGGCTACAAATCCGACAAAGTCACGCCGGTTTACGCAAGCGACCTGAAAGCGCATGGCGCGATGGCGGCGATCTTAAAAGACGCGATCAAACCCAACCTGGTGCAAACCCTGGAAAACAATCTGGCGATTATTCATGGTGGCCCGTTTGCCAACATCGCCCACGGTTGCAACACCGTCACCGCCACCAAAACCGCGTTGAAGCTGGCCGATTATGCGGTCACCGAAGCCGGCTTTGGTGCCGACTTGGGCGCGGAAAAATTTCTGGACATCAAATGCCGGATGTCGGGTTTAAAGCCCTCGGCGGTGGTATTGGTCGCCACGGTACGCGCTTTGAAATTCCACGGCGGCGTGGCTAAAGACGATTTGAACCAGGAAAACCTGGCGGCACTGGAACAAGGTTTTGCCAATCTGGAGCGCCATCTGCATAACATTACCCAGCATTACGGCCTGCCCTGCGTGGTCAGTATCAATCATTTCACCTTCGACACCGACGCCGAAATTGCCTTGTTGCAGCAGAAATGCGAAGCGTTGGGCGTGAAATGCGTAGTCGCCAAGCACTGGGCCCACGGAGGTGCCGGCGCGGAACAGCTGGCTCAGGAGATACTGAACATCGTCGATCATCGCGAACCCGGCTTTAGCTACGTTTACGACAGCGAACTGCCGCTGTGGAATAAGATCGAAGCCATCGCCACCAAGCTATACGGCGCGGCAAACATCAGCGCCAGCCCGAAAATTCGCGCCGAGTTGAAGGCGCTGCAAGCCAACTACGGTCATTTCCCGGTCTGCATGGCGAAAACCCAAATGTCGTTTTCCACCAACCCCAATGCCAAGGGCGCGCCGTCCGACCATACGGTGGAAATCAATGAAGTACGTCTGGCTAACGGCGCCGGCTTCATCGTGGCGATTGCCGGTGACATGATGACGATGCCCGGCTTACCCAAAGTACCGGCCGCCGAGCGTATCGATATTAGCGACGACGGCGTGATCAGCGGTTTGTTCTAAATATCGCTAGGCAAATTGGGTCGATTGTTCGAATTTTTTGCAATGCAATCGGCCCGTTTCCTTCAACCTTACACGTAGCAGGTATAAGCACCCTGGACTATGCTTGAGCATATGAATAGTCGCCGGGAGTGGACATGCTTGACCTGAAAACCGTTAAATTCAGCCACAAAATAGCGGCCCTATCGCTGATACCCTTAGCAGGCTTACTGCTAATGGCCTCCTTCGTGGTCTACACCCATATTGTGGAGATGCAGTCAGCGGCAAAGATTATCTCCTTAGCCAACTTTTCCGTGTACGCCAGCGATCTGGTGCATGAATTACAAAAAGAACGCGGCTTGTCGGTCGGGCATTTGGGTAGTGGCGGCCAGAAATTTAAACAAGAACTGGAGCAACAACGCTTAGCCACCGACGAAAAACTGAAACAACTGAATGCTTTTCTCAAAGCATTCGACACCAAAGCCGCCGCCACCAATCTGGCGGCTGGTTTGGCTGCGGTAGACCGGCAAATCGACCAACTCGACGAGACTCGCCAGTCGGTCACCGCTTTAAGCGCCAGCGGCGAAGTTACCATCAATTACTATTCCAATCTAAATGCCGCCTATCTGGCCATCATCGCCCAGTTGCCGCAATTGAGCACCAATGTAGAAATCAATCACAAGCTGGATGCCTATGCCAATTTTCTGAAAGGCAAGGAGCAAGCGGGCGTGGAGCGGGCCGTGTTGGCGAACACTTTTGCCAAGGACGCTTTTGGCCCCGGCATGTATGAAAAACTGGTGACCCTGATCGCTTTTCAGAATACTTATCTGGATATTTTCGCCTCTGTCGCCCCCCAGCAGTACCTGGATTTTTTACAACACACGTTGCGCGGACAGTTTATTGACGAAACGGCGGCGATGCGCAGCAAAGCTCTGAGCAATGCCGATAAAGGCGGTTTTGGGGTAGACCCGGCCCACTGGTTTGCCATGCAAACCGGCAAGATCAATCTGTTGAAAGACGTGGAAAACTATATCGCCAAAGACACCATAGACTCGTCCAAGGCGATTGAAAACAGCGCCAGTCGCCGATTGTTGTTCAACGGCGTGTTTATTATTGTGGTAGCGGGGTTGTCTTTTTCGCTATTTTGGATACTGCGTAAGGACATAGCCGCTCAGTTGGGCGGAGAACCGTGGCAGGTCAATAATCTGGCGGTCAATATCGCCGCCGGGAAACTGGAACGGCGCGGCATGCCGCAAGCGGAGCAACATGTCGGCATTTTTGCCGCAATGTTGACCATGCAAAAACGTCTGGCCGATGTAATCGGCACTATCGGCAGCTGTTCGGCGCAAATCGCTCAAGCCTCTACTGAAGTCAATAATGCCGCGCAAACACTCAGTCAAAGCAGCTGCGAACAAGCGGCCAGTATCGAACAAACCAGCGCCGCACTGGAACAATTGACCGGGTCGGTGGAACACAACCACGAGAATGCCCAGACTACGGAACAAATTGCCCTTACCGCCGCCGAATCGGCGCAAAGCGGTGAACAGGCGATCAGAGACACCGTGGAAGCGATGAACAAAATCGCCGAGAAAATCGGCTTAATCGAAGCGATTGCCTACCAAACCAACTTGCTGTCATTAAACGCTTCGATAGTCGCCGCCAAAGCGGGCGAACACGGTGCCGGCTTCTCGGTCGTAGCAACCGAGGTGCGGAAGTTGGCAACCCGCAGCCAGGATACCGCCAACGAAATCGGCGAACTCGCCAATACCGGCCTGGACATCGCTGAAAACGCCGGCCGTATCTTCAGCCAAATGCTGCCCAGCATTCAAAAAACCGCTACGCTGGTACAGGAAATAGCCATCGCATCTGACGAACAGGCTGCCGGCGTCCGGCAAATCAGTCAAGCGGTAGGACAGTTGGATACGGCCATTCAGCATAACGCGGCAGCTTCTGAGCAATTGGCCGCCACTGCTGAAGAATTAAACGATCAAAGCCAAACGCTCATGCGGGAAGTTGGCTTTTTTAAGATGCACTAACAGACAAAAGATAACGGAAATAACATGAACGAATTCGTTTGGGAAAATCAATATCTGCTCGGAAACGAAGCCGTTGACCAACAGCACAGAGAGATTTTCGATCTGGCAAACCAATTGGTGAGCTCGAAAGATACGCAAGCGCTAGCCGAAAATATTATGTTGCTTTATCAACACGTTAGAGAGCACTTTCAAGCTGAAGAAGCCTTTATGAAACAGCACGACTATCCGGAATATCAACATCATGTGCAGACGCATAATGTGATGCTGGAGAAACTGATCGCGTTTAGTGCTGGAATCCATCAGCAAAAACGACAGGAAATAGACGTGTCCGGCTTCATGCGCGACTGGATTACTCATATGGCAGAGGAAGATGCTGCCATTAATACTTATTTAAAAACCCAGAAATAGCGGAAGAACACCTAACAGGATAGCAACGAGTGCTGCTACCTAGCCGTGAAGAAGGCAAGCTGCTGGGAGAATGCCGGAAAATTCTTCCAGCATAGCTCCCAGATCAAAACCTAGTCCGCATTTGCGAGCAGATGGTCTTGAGATTGCGCCAAGTCGTTTAGTAACGATAGCTCGTCCAACGACAGTACCCGGCTAATCGCCAAAAGTATAATAAATACGTCGTCGACACGGGCCATGGCTTGAATAAAATCGGTACGAATATCGGTACCGAAATCCGGAGCCGGCTGGATATTGGCGGGCGGAATTTCCAAAATCTCCCGGACTTCGTCCACCAACATGCCGATCAGTTGCGAACCCTCGCCCGTTTCAACCGCCACCAACACAATGCAACTGCGCTTGCTGACTTCCGAGCAATGCCGGCTTAATCGTGCCGATAAATCGATTACCGGCACCACGCTGCCGCGCAAATTGATCACGCCGTGAATATAGTCCGGCGTCAACGGCACCCGGGTCACGTTGGCAATTTCGATAATTTCCTTCACATCCAGAATGCTGACGGCAAAACTTTCTGTCCCCACTAAAAAAGTCAGGTATTGGCCTACCTGCTCCTGAACCGCCACTGCCTGGCCGGTTTCTCTCCGAATCAGATTACTCATGGTCTGTTCTCCAGAGATTAAAAGCGCTCAAAGTCTTTGTCGTTAAAATTAATCGACCCATCCGCTAAAGCCGGAGCCGCAGGCTTAGCAGCATAGCTGGGACTTACCGGACCTCTATTTGGGCGAGGTGCAGGCGGAGTCGATCTGTAATTTTGCGCTCTTTTGTCCTCCTCCAATTTAAAGAAGGCCACGGCGTGCTGCAGTTGGGTCGCTTGGCCATTTAATTCTTCTGAGGTCGCTGCTAATTCTTCTGAACTGGCGGCGTTTTGCTGGGTAGCCTTATCCAATTGGCGCATGGCTTCGTTGATCTGATTGATGCCACTGGATTGTTCGATCGACGCGGCATTAATTTCTTGAACCAAATCGGCGGTTTTAGCGATATTAGGCACCACTGCGCTGATCAAACCACCGGCTTTCTCAGCTATCGCCACGCTATTAGTGGCCAATTCATTGATCTCTTCGGCGGTGACCCGACTACTTTCCGCCAACTTACGCACTTCTGCCGCTACCACCGCAAAACCTTTTCCGTGCTCACCGGCGGACGCGGCCTCGATGGCGGCGTTTAACGATAGCAGGTTTGTTTTGTAAGCAATGTCTTCGATTAAACCAATTTTTTTGGCGATGTGTTTCATGGCCGTTACCGTTTCGTTCACGGCATTACCGCCATCGCGGGCTTCGCTGGCAGATTTGGTGGCCATTTGTTCGGTGATGTGGGCATTTTCGGTATTTTGTTGTACCGACGAATTAAGTTGTTCAATCGACGAAGTCGTTTCTTCCACGCTTGCTGCTTGCTCGGTGGCCATTTGACTCATCGATTGCGCCGTGGCACTAACTTGCTGCGATGCGCTCAACAAGGCCTCTGAATTGGAACGCACTTCCTGCACCACTCTGACCAAATGCCCGCGCATATCTTTCAAGGCGTTGGCAACCACGCCGATTTCGTCTTCACGATTGATATTAATGGCGGTACTAAATTCTCCTTGCGCCAGTGCGTCCACTACCCGTTGCAGTTCATTCAAGGGCAGAATAATGCCACGAGTAATTACCCAGCCCAGAATCCCCGTGAATATCAAGATCGATGCACTGATCACATTCACTATAAAGGTTGCGCTTTCCTTTTCAGCCGCCGCTTCGTCAGCAGACTTTTTGCCCTCTTCAATGACATATTCTTGGAAACTATCGATTTTGCTGTTGAACTCCTCAGCGATTGGCGCACCCGCTGTCAGCGCCGCTCGACTATCGGCATCATTATTTTTTCGAGAGACCTCGATAATTTTATCGATAGACAACCCATACTCCTTATAGGTTTTTGTCATTTCCTCGAACAACTTGCGGTCTTTGCCCTCGTCGACCGTTTTTTCCACCAGTGCAAACGCCTTCTCAATACCATCCTGCGCATCCTTGATCGTTGCTTCGACTTTTGCCTTTTCAGCAATATCCTCGGTCAATACATGCCGATAGACCCGAACCCGCAAACGTCCCAGTCGCTGGCCGGCATCACCGAGGGCCGAGAGCGCCGGTACGGTCTTCAAATTTGCAAAATTTGTTTTTTCATAGACACTGGTCATACTGCGTTGGCCTATCCAGGCGACAGCCGCCAAACCAATAATGGCCACCACGACCAGTAAAATCATTTTTCTTACCACGGTCATTTTCATTTTCTTATTCCTTATAAATTAAAGCCGGAACAGAGTGCCTTCAAGTAACGGGGAATTCTCCCGACAAAAGTGCAGCCTTTCACTGGCAAAAATAGAATCTACGGTCTTAAAGGGGACAGTTCACTGTTCATACATTGGCACTTTTCGGTGCTTAAAACTGGTTGCCGAGTCAATCAGACCCTGCACATCTAAAATTAAAGCTACATTACCGTCGCCCAACACCGTAGCGCCGGTAATACCTTTAAGTTTTTCGAAAACCCTGCCCAAAGGCTTGATGACAGTTTGATGCTCGCCATGCAATTCATCGACAACAAACCCGGCTTTGCTTTGCCCGAATTTGACCACCACCACGCTCTCGCGCTTCCTAGTGGTGTCATGGGAACCGTTCCGAAAGTAATCCGCTAAACGCAAATACGGTAAAACCTGGCCGCGTAAATTAATGTAATGCTGTAATTCATCAATCTCGCATTCGTTGGCGTTCATCTCGATGCATTCGTCCACCATACTCAACGGGATGATGTAGCGGTCCTGACCGGTGCCGACCATAAAACCATCGATAATTGCCAGGGTCAGCGGTAAGCGTATGGAAATGGTGGTGCCCTCGCCTTCTACGCTGTCTATCTCGACGGAGCCGCGTAAGGCTTCGATATTTTTTTTCACCACATCCATGCCGACACCGCGCCCGGATAAATTGGTGGCTTGATCCTTGGTGCTAAGTCCGGCGGCGAATATCAGATTGTGAATGTCTTGTTGGGACAAATCGTGATCGGGTTTAATCAGGCCGTTGGCCAATGCTTTGTTAAGTATTTTTTCGCTATTCAAACCGGCGCCGTCATCAGCAATTTGAATGACGATATGCCCGGATTCGTGATAGGCGTTGAGTTGCACGGTACCTTGTGCCGGTTTGCCGGCAGCAAGCCTCTGCGCGGGACTTTCGATGGCGTGATCCAAGGCGTTGCGGATCAAGTGGGTCAATGGATCGTTGATTTTTTCGACAACCGTTTTATCCAGTTCTGTTTCACCACCACTGATATAAAGTTCGATGTCTTTATTCAACTCCTTGCTGACATCGCGTACGACACGCTTAAACCGGGAAAAGGTTTCGCCGATTTGTACCATGCGCAATTCCAAAGCCGTATCGCGGATACTACTGACCAAGGCATTCATGCTGGCGACCACATCGCCGGCATCGCTGAGGCCATGCTTCTCGACGATCAAATTCATCGCCGCACTGGAAATCACCAACTCGCCGACCAAATTGATCAAATGGCCCAGTTTGGTAGCATCGACCCGGATGTAATTGGCTTCGCTTGCCAGTTTTTGTTTGGTCTGTTCCTGTTTTTTCAGCGCTTGATCGACTAATGGCTGCTGTACGACATGTTGCTCGACCAGTATCTCTCCCAAGGGTTTGCCGGGGACGATAACCTGTTCGGAATCAATATTGGCCTGCTGACGTTGCAAAGCATGGTTGACATCATTTTGAGTCAGCGCCCCAACCTGCACCAACATATCGCCCAAGCGGCTGACATGATTGTCATCCTGGGCATTCAACAGATTTAGATATTCCTCCAGCTTGGAATTAGGCGGCAAAATTTTGATATCGCAATCGTCCGAGGCAAAATCAAATACCGCCTCTATCGTCTGTTTATTCGCATCACTCTGAAAAGCAATTTTGAAATGCAAATAGCAGCTTTCCGGGTCCATGTCGTCACCGACCGGCATTTCCGGGGCTACAGTAAGAATCTGTTTAATCTCACCCAAGGTGCGCAGATAGCGAATAAACGACAAGGGGTCCATGCCGTTTCTGAAGGCATCTTTCTGAAACTCTAGAGAAATTAGCCAGTTATCGTCCACCGATATTTCACCGCCGCCTTCAATTTCCAGCTGGACGCTATCGTCGCTTTGCTGCATGTCGGTCGTTTGCCGGCCGGTCAATTGCCGAATCAAACGCTCTCCGTCCGCCGCCAAGCTTGCCGGTAACTCGGCGTCTTTCTGTGTCAAACAATGTTCGATCAATTTAGCCGTGTGATCCTTGCTGTCCAACAAGACAGAAATCAATTCCGCGTCGATGCCGCGTTCGCCGTTACGCACTTTATCCAGGACCGACTCCGCTTCATGGGTAAAGCCGACAATGGCGTTAAAACCAAACAATCCGGAAGAGCCTTTGATGGTATGCATGGCCCTGAATAAACTGTTGATGGTTTCGCTATCGTCCGGTTTACTCTCCAGAGACAACAAAGCGTCTTCCATATCAGTTAACAACTCTTCAGCCTCTTGGGCGAAAACCGTTAAGGCCGCATCTAATTCGCTCATGATGTTTTCCAATCTGCGGAGATTACGATAGGGTCGCCGAAATGCTTACTCAGGTTGAGCAGTTCCAGCACTTCAACGACCGCCTCGCTATGCTGAATAAGACTAAAGCGGATATCGCGGCTGACGGCTTCCTGCTTCAGAAACATCAGCAGTTGCACACCGGCGCTATCGATTTCAGTGACATCGGCAAGATCGATTTGCACGTCTTTAGCCGAGCTTAGATACGGGGATAGTGCTTGTTTGTGTTCCAGCACCGAGTAGATGGTCAATTCACCCTGAATGGCTAGATGGGTGACACCCTTTTTTTGTTGTTTTAGGTGGATAGCCAAGGTTTTCTCCCCTTGTGCAATGGAGTTGTTTTTAAGGCAACACCAATTTGGACACCGCGTCGAGTAAAGTGGGGGCTTGAAAGGGTTTGGTCAGCCAGGCTTTCGCGCCTGCCGCCTTGCCAGCCTGTTTTTTATCGTCGGCAGCTTCGGTAGTCAGCATCATCATCGGAGTGAATTTGTAAGCCGGGAGTTTTTTGGCTTCCGTCACAAAGGTTATGCCATCCATATTCGGCATATTCACATCGGTAATGATCAAATTGATTTTTTGTCCGGTTAATTTACTCAGTGCATCCCTGCCGTCGCAGGCCTCAATCACATCGTAGCCGGCGCCCTTAAGGGCAATGCCGACAACCTGTCGAATGGATGCCGAGTCATCAACAATCATGATGGTTTTAGCCATTAGTCAATCCTTCATCAAATTTAGAAAAATGTAATCTCATCGTTGGCGGAAGTGCTTTGGTGACTGACCGCCGCACTTGAAGAGTGATTCAACAACTCTTCCGGCATCGTATAACTAAGCTCCATTCTCGACAATGTGGCGCCGACATCCAAGCTATTTGCTTGGCGCTCGCCGCTGCTGCGCGTGGCATCTACCGCAGTTTGCAGGCTGTTTAGATTATGTTCGACATGCGACAGCATTTGGCTGACCCGATCCTGAAACTGGAACGCCGTCAACACCGAGAAAATCTCGTCGCGAATTTGCGCGCTGTTGCCGCGTAACTGATCCGCATCGTTTCTGAACATATCCAAAGCCACCCGCAAATCGTCCAGAGCGGTGCGGATGGCGTGTTCGGCATCGCGGATCGCTTTGTCATCGGAAGAGCCGGATGCCTCGGACATTTTCAACGTCGAGGCCATGGCTTTGTTGATATCGGCAATGGCGTGGCTGATTTTTTCCCCGGTGGAAGACGAAAATCCGGCCAGTTTACGGACTTCGTCGGCAACAACCGCAAAACCCCGGCCATTTTCGCCTGCCCGGGCGGCTTCGATAGCCGCATTCAGCGCCAGTAAATTGATTTGTTCAGCGACCTTGCGCACTTCCTGCGCCATCGTGTCCAGTTGACCGGTATGTGCGGACAATTTACGAACCTCGTCGACTACCGCATGCTCAACGTCCTGGATTTCACTTAAAACTTTTAACACCGCCGTCAAAGCATCCCGGGTTTCGCCGAATAACACATCCACGCTACGACCTTGACGATTCTGCGCACCGCCGGAAATCAGTCTCTCCAATTGATTAACCATAGCGGCGAAACGGCTGGTCAGGACGGTGATTTCCTGTTCGGTATGCGTTCTGGATGTTTGTACTTGTCTGAGCAAAATGGGCACTACTTGCAGAAACAACCGCTCCAGCTCAATGGCGTATGCTTCAAGCTCTTGCAGTTTTAAATCTTCGTCGCCACGCCAGGCGTTATTAGCTTCATTCAGCGCGGTTTGCTGTTTATTGTACAAAGTAGACCCAATCAGGACGCCGGCAAAACCAAGCCCGGCAGTAGCTCCCAAGCTGATCAAACTGAAACCGGTTTGCACGCAAGCCAACAATCCACCTGTCACACCCAACCCCACCGTTAACAGATAAAAACCAAGTGGACCGGGGCTCTTGGCTACAGGATAAGGTTTTCGAAGCATGGGAATTCCGTCTGGGTTTTGGGTATGTTAAAGATAGTAGAGAGTTTTAAATTTGCATTCAACCCACTACCATCTTAGGTTTTTCGTTAATGTTAAGTTCTCAGCACTTCCTGTAATTATTTACTGACATAATTACGTCGCATATCCTTACTAACGGAGACGGTTTTATTACTATTGCCCCGATCACAACCGAAGAATTCGAACGCTTCAGACGTTTGATTTACGACCATGCCGGCATCGCTCTGACGCCGGAAAAGAAAGTCATGGTAGCCAGCCGGCTGGCCAAAAGGCTCGATTATTACCAGCTAGAACATTACGGGGAATACTACCAACTGGCTGTCAGTCCCGATTACCCCCATGAATTTCAAACGCTGGTCAACATTCTGACCACCAATGAAACGTATTTTTTTCGGGAGCCAAAGCACTTCGAATTTTTTCAACAGCACATTCTTAAGACCTGGCGCGGCGAGCATTTTAGGGTTTGGAGCGCGGCTAGTTCGACAGGAGAAGAAGCCTATACTCTGGCAATGGTATTAGCGGAGAACCTAGGCACGCGCAATTGGGAGATTTTCGGCTCCGATTTGAGCACGCGAGTGCTGGAAGTTGCCCGTCATGGCGTCTATCCACTGGATAGGCTGGACCATATGGACAAACGCCTATTGGAAAAATATTGTTTACGCGGCGTGCGCAGCCAGGAAGGTTTTTTTCGTGTGGACAACAAACTACGCAGCCGCGTCAAATTTGATCAGGTTAATTTGATGAGTTCACTGCCGCATACATTGGGGAGGTTCGACGTAATTTTTCTGCGTAATGTTCTAATCTATTTTGACCAAGACACCAAAAAGCAGGTCGTCGAACGACTGATTACCGCGCTAAAGCCTGGCGGACATTTCATCATCAGTCATTCGGAAAGCCTGCACCGGGTCACCGAACAGTTACAAATGCTGAAGCCTTCTATCTACCGGAAACCATGAAAATCCTGCCCTTCCGAGATACCCAGCGTATCGTCATCGATCCGGGCGAATTCTATGCCTCCCGCCAGCCGGAAGTCATTTCAACACTATTGGGCTCGTGCGTGGCTGCCTGCCTATATGACCCAATCAATCGGGTATTTGGCATGAATCATTTTTTGCTGGCTTATCGTTCCTACTCCAAAAACATGCCTATCATCGAATCCGAAGAGGGCCGTTACGGCATTTATGCGATGGAATTGCTGATCAACGAAATGATGAAACTGGGTGCCAACCGGCTCAATCTACAAGCCAAATGCTTCGGCGGCGGCAACGTATTAAAACTGCGAGAGGACAAAAACCGCAAGGAAACCGTGGGCGACGTGAATGTTTTATTCATCAAAGAGTTTTTAAAAAAAGAAAACATTCCTATGCTTAGTGCCTGTCTAGGCGGCAATATCGGCAGAAACGTCCATTTCGTCGGTACTGATTATTCGGTGTTTATCAAAAAAATCGACCACAATCAGCAACTGTCTCTTGAAAATGAAGAGCGCCGCTACTGGAAGAAAAATATCGACGAACATGAAAAATCCAGAAGCAGTGCCGAATTCTGGTAAATCATCCAAGACCATTAACAGGCAACACTATGACAGACACAAAAGTATTTATTGTCGACGACTCCGCCGTGGTCCGGCAGGTATTAACCGGATTGCTCGATAGCCTGCCTGGCGTCAAAGTGATCGGTGCCGCGCCGGATCCCATCTTTGCCCTGACCCGCATGGAAAAAGACTGGCCGGATGTCATCATCCTGGACATCGAAATGCCACGCATGGACGGCATCACCTTCCTGAAGAAGCTAATGCACGAACATCCCACGCCGGTCGTGATCTGTTCGACGCTCACGGCAAAAGGCGCGGAAGTGACGATGCAGGCCATGAGTGCCGGTGCCGTCGACATCATCACCAAACCGACCGTCAACCTGAAGGGCTTTTTGCAAGATTCGAAAACCCTGCTGGCGGATGCGATTAAAGGTGCTGCGCATGCCAGACTAAAAAAATCGGCTATCCCAAGCGGCAAACCTCTGGATGGCAGCCCGAAATTAACCGCCGATGCCGTCATTTCCCCGACCAGCCTGATCTCGATGACGGAAACCACCGATCGCGTCGTCGCCATTGGCACATCAACCGGCGGCACCCAGGCTCTGGAATACGTATTGACGCGATTACCCCGTACCACGCCGGGAATCGTCATTGTGCAGCACATGCCGGAGGCATTTACCGCCGCATTTGCCAAACGGCTGGACAGCCTGTGCCAAATTACAGTTAAAGAGGCCGAGCAAAACGACCGGGTCATTCCCGGCCTGGCTTTGATCGCGCCCGGCGGCAAACACATGCTGTTGCGCCGCAGCGGCGCCCAATACCGGGTGGAAATCAAGGATGGCCCCTTGGTAAGCCGCCATCGGCCATCGGTGGATGTGTTGTTCCGCTCGGCCGCGCAAGCTGCCGGCAAAAACGTACTGGGCATAATCATGACCGGCATGGGCGACGACGGCGCCCATGGAATGAAAGAATTACACGATACCGGCGCACTTTGCGTGGCCCAAGACGAAGCCAGTTGCGTGGTCTACGGCATGCCCAAGGAAGCAGTAAAACTGGGCGGCACCGACGGCGAATTGCCTTTATCAGCTATCCCGAATTTGATCATGCAATCGCCGAATCGGGCAAAATTCTTGAAAGGTTAAAGGCCGGTTTTATCTACAAGCGGCGACAGCGGTAACCGTAATAGGCGATATATAAATAACAGAGTAAAGGGATGAAAAAAGCCTGCTGAATGCCAATACGATCCGCAAACGCCCCTTGCAGCAAAGGTAAAATAGCCCCACCGACGATGGCGGCGCAGAGTATGCCGGAGCCTTGGCCGGTATGCCTGCCCAAGCCGGTCAAAGCCAGCGAAAAGATGGTGGGAAACATGATGGAATTGCACAAACCTACCGCCAGGATGGTAACCATAGCCAGTATGCCGCTGCCCAACATCGTCGCCAACACCAAACCAGCCGCCGCCAAAGCGTTAAAGGCCAACACTTTGCCGGGATGGATTTTCTGCATCACCGCCGACCCAATAAACCGGCCGACCATCGCCCCGCCCCAGTAAAACGACACGTATTTGCCGGCCTCCTGCTCAGCCAAACCGGCTATATGCGGCTCGCCCAGAAAATTAACCAGAAAGCTGCCAATCGACACTTCACCGCCGACGTAAACAAAAATCGCCACCGCACCCAACAACAGATGCGAATAGTGCCAGGCGCTGCCATCCACTGCATTTGGGCCGGTTGCCTCGGCTTGCTGGTTAATCTTAGGCAACTTCAACATCGCAAACACTGCCGCCATGAAAAACAAGACTGCCGCGAGACATAAATACGGATTCTGCACCGCCGCCGCTTCCGCGGCCTGATACGCAGACAATTGCTCGGCGTCGAGCAGCTTTATTTCCTCGGCGCTTTTCACCGCATTCGACAAAATAAACAATGCGCCAAAATACGGCGCCAGCGTGGTACCCAAGGAGTTAAACGCCTGCGTCAAGGTTAAACGACTGGACGCAGTGTGCGGATCGCCCAGCACAGTCACGTAAGGGTTGGCAGAAACCTGTAGCAAGGTAATCCCGGACGCCAATACAAAAAACGCCGCCAAAAATAAGGGATAGGAATGCAAGCCAGCCGCCGGATAAAACAGCAAACAGCCGCCACCGGCAATCGCCAAGCCGACGATGATGCCGCCCTTGTAATCGATTTTTTCCACCAGATAGCCGCTGGGCACCGACATCAGAAAGTAAGCGGTAAAGAAACAAAACTGGATCAGCATCGCCTGGGTGTAACTCAGCGTAAACACCGCCTTCAAATGCGGGATCAGGATGTCGTTAAGACAGGTGATAAATCCCCAAATAAAAAACAGCGAAGTCAGAATAGCTAATGAGCGCGTATATGACTGTCTATCAAGGTTTTGTTGATCCTGCATGAGTGAATCCCGCATATTGATTTAGGGTTTGAGGACCTGAAAACGTGCGGTCTCGTTACCGACCATCACCTCAAACTCGCCCGGCTCGACGATGCGCCGCATATCCACGCCAATAAAAGACATATCCTGCGGCGTTAAGCTAAATTGCAAGGTCTGCTCCGCGCCAGGTTTTAACTCAACTTTTTTAAACGCCTTTAGCTGTTTTAGTGGCCGCGAAACCGAAGCGGCGACATCGTGCAGGTAAACCATCACGGTCTCCTTGCCGGTCAGCGTGCCGGTATTTTTCACCTTAACCGTCAGGTCGATATTCTCGCCCATGACAATATTGTCTTTGCTCAGACGTAGGCCGCTGGTCTGGAAGGTGGTGTAACTCAAACCGTGACCAAATGGATACAAAGGCCGATACTGATTGCTCTCAAAAGCCTCTATCGGCTTGTGATCGTACATCACAATATCGTTAACATCGCGCGGATAGGAAATCGGCAACTTGCCGCTGGGGTTGGTGTCGCCGAACAGAATATCGGCCATCGCTGCCCCGCCTTCCATGCCCGGCAAAAAGCCCAACACCACCGCCTGCGCCTTGTTGGCCACTTCGGTAATGATGCGCGGCCGGCCGCCGAACGTGACTAAAACCACGGGCTTGCCGATTTCGAAGATCGCTCTGGCCAGTTGCAACTGTACCGGGTCCAAATGCAGGGATTCGATATTGCCTTCGGTTTCGGTATAGGTTTTTTCGCCCAGCGCCAAAATCACCACATCGTGTTGCCGGGCTTGCGTTACCGCCTGCTCGATATTGATTTCATCGCTGAAATTTTTGCCGCCCACGTACGTCACTTTGCCAGTGGTTTTCTGCTGAATGGCTTGTAACAAAGTGGGCTTGTCTTTGGGATACAAATGTTCGGTAGCGCCCTGCCAGGTGATGGTCCAGCCACCGTTCATCACGCTCAACAAGTTCGCGGTCGGCCCGGTGACCAGAATACTGGCCTGCTTGTTCAAAGGCAGAATATGCTGCTCGTTTTTCGCCAAAATTATGGCTTCCCGCGCCGCTTGCCGATTCGCGGTAACCGCGTCTTCGGTCAGAAAATTGCCTTCCACCGCCAACGCCGGTTCGTGCCTGTCAAACAAACCGCTTTGATATTTCACCCGCAAAATACGCGACACCGCCTCGTCGATACGACTCATCGGCACTTCGCCGGTTTTGGCTAAATCCAGCAACAAGTCGTAAAACGAATAATCGAACGGCACCATGCTCATATCGATGCCGGCCATCACTGCCATCTTGACCGCTTCGCGCGGCGAGGCCGCCAGCTTGTCGCGGGTGTATAAACGGCTGATGTCCGCCCAATCGGAGACGGTGAAGCCCTTAAAGCCCATTTCGCCGCGCAAAATCGTATTCAGATAATGATGGTTGACGTGACCGGGAATGCCGTCCACTTCGGCGGAATTGACCATCACCGTCGGCGATCCGGCTTTCACACCCGCTTCGAAGCTCGGCAGAAAATATTCGCGCAAAGCTCGTTCGCCTATCCAGGCCGGGGTGCGGTCCTTGCCGTTCAAGGGATAGCTGTAGCCGACGTAATGTTTCAAGCAAGTTGGCGCCTTGTCGGCGTCCGCAAAGTCGTCGCCGTGATGACCATGGATGTAGGCACTGCCCATGGTCACCGCCAAATGTACGTCCTCACCATAAGTTTCCCACAAGCGCGGCCACAACGGTTGCCGGCCGATGTCCATCACCGGCATGAAATTCCAATCCAAACCCGACGCCTTGACTTCCCGCGCGGTCACTTCGCCTTCCTTGAAAGCTAAATCCGGATTAAACGTCGCCGCCATGCTGATGGCTTGCGGAAACAGCACTGCGTTTTCGGTGTAAGTTGCACCATGAATCGCGTCGATACCGTACAGCACCGGAATTTTCAGCCGGCTTTTTGCCGCCACGTCGCGTATCGCTTGGGTCATCCGCCGCCATTTTTCGATGGGCTGAGTTTGGTTGTTCGGTGTGGTGGGCGTGTTGAGTATTGAACCGATATGCCGGTTCAAGATTGCGTCTTCCAGTTTGGCCTGATCGATAGGATTATCGGCTACCTCGCCATTCAAGACCGAAACCACGCTAAAGTCGATCTGCGTCATCTGTCCGACTTTTTCTTCCAGGCTCATTTGCGCCAGCAAGGCCTGAACCTGCATTTCAACATTGTCGTTTGTTTCTTCTGCACTCACGCCGGACTCCAAAGCCACGAATAGGGAAAGAATTAAGAAAGCTAATTTTGTTTTCAAGAGATTAACTTAAGGTTTGATTGATGCCCGCTCAATCGTTTTATCTACCTGCCGGCCTCACGGCAAAAATCCGATCAACGATAGCAAGGCATTCGTAGTTATCTGTAAAAATCGGCACATCATAGCCGGCGATAATTCGCTCATGTCAGCGGCAAGTGCCCATAAGAGACCCGGAATAGTTTATCCAGACCTGAAGATGCTGTCTCATATTTTAAGAGCAGCGGCGGCATAGAGACTGGCTTGGTGTTTTTCGTGGCAACTGCCACACCGGATGAACCATTCTCAGGATTGTCATTCCGGAAATAATTTAACCCGCGCATTCTCCAAAATCGCGGTCACGGCCGGATGCTTGAGTTTGCGGCGCATGGTGATGGCGTAAAAACGTTCATGCACCGACTCGATACGGCCGATGGCTTCCACGCCGTATTGGCTTTGGATTTCGGCTTCGACATTACTCGGTGCGACAAACAAACCCACGCCACCACTGCCAAAGGTTTTGATCAACGCGCTGTCTTCAATTTCGGCCTGGATAGCCGGGCTGATGCTTTCGGCGTCGAACCATTGATCCAGCGAGCGCCGCAACGAAGTATTGGCGGTGGGCAGCAGGAACGGTGCGCCACTCAAGCAGCGCGGGAAATTTTGCCTATAGGTCGCGGCCAAAGCCGGCGCGCCGAACACGGTAACCCCGCATTCGCCCAGCAGATGGTTAAACGCTTTGGCGCCACTGGTTGGTGTCAGCGGCGCATCGGACAAGACTATATCCATCCCTTGCATGACCATCTCACTCAAAAGCCGCTCGGTTTTGTCCTCGTAACACAGAATCTGCACCGACTCCGGTAAGCGAAAAGCCGGCGCCAGCAAGCGGTAAACCACCATTTTCGGTAACGCATCCGCCACGCCCACCACCAGACGCAGAGCCCTGCCGGTCGGTCGGCCTTTTAAGGTGTTACTTAACTCTCGGCCCAGCGAAAAGATTTCTTCCGCGTAATTAAATACCACCCGCCCGGTGTCGGTGAGCACCAGTTTACGGCCCTGTTTATAAAAAAGTTTTTCGCCGATTTGCTGTTCCAACACCGCTAATTGGCCGCTGATGGTCGGTTGCGCCAAATGCAGTTTCTCGCAAGCGCGAGTGATGCTTTCTTCACGCGCGACATTCCAGAAATAAAACAAATGTTGGTAGTTGATACGTTCCATAGCGCTCAATGTATAGGAATTTACGATGAATTAATTCTAAACATTCTATTTAACAATATCAAAATGCTGCGCTAGGCTATCACGCAACCCTAACCTACCCTGAGAACTGCACATGCAAAAGCTAAAAGCACTGCACAGCGAAGACATCGCGCCAAGTACCGGAGCCGCATTAGCGGAGTATGACAAGTCGGCGTTTGAATTGGATAACCTCGGCGCCAGCCAAATCCTCAGTGATCGCTTATCGGATGCTCACGGCGACGACAAAGAATTACGCAGTTCGATACGCCTGCTCGGTTCGATCTTGACTAAAGTGCTCACCGCCCAAGCCAAACCGGAGGTGGCCACCGCCGTCGCGCAGTTGCAACGCAAGTTTGCCAGCTTGCTCCGAGAGGGCAGCGCCAACCGCCGCCGCCAGTTTATGGAGATTCTGGAAGGCCTGGATGCGGAAGAAATAGGCGAAGTGGTGCGGGTGTTTAACGGCTATTTCAGCCTGCTCAATATCGCCGAAGAATCGCATAACCTAACGTTGCGCCGACAAAATCAGACCGGCCGCTATTGGCCCGGCTCGTTTCATGACACGCTGATTAAACTACGCGACAGCGGCGTCAGTGCCGATAAATTACAGGTGTTATTGGACGAAATGCTGTATTTGCCGGTGATGACCGCTCACCCCACCGAAGCCAAACGCCGCACAGTCAAAAGCGCGTTGCGCAATGTCTTCCTTAGCCAGGAGGCCTTGGACGATCCACGCCTACGCAGCCAGCAACGCAGCGAGGCCTTGGACAAACTGCAAGCACAGATTCAATTGCTGTTAAAAACCGACGAAGTGCGCGCCCGTAAACTGGGCGTAGCCGACGAAATCGACGCCGGTTTGTTTTATTTTTCGCTATCGCTATTTCAGGCTACCACCTTGGTTTACCGGAACTTGCAACGGGCGCTTAGCGATGTATTCGGCGCCGACGTTGCCGGCCAAATCCGCATCCCCAGCTTCCTGCGTTTTGGCTCATGGATAGGCGGCGACCGCGACGGCAATCCAAATGTCAAGCCGGAAACCACCGAACTGGCCTTGCGCATGCAGGCGCAAACCATCATGCAGGAATATTTGGCGCGCCTGGATCAATTGCGCGGCCAGTTGTCGCATTCTTATGGACTTTGTGACTTGACGCCGGAATTTATTGACAGCCTGCACGCCGACCGCGCCCTGCTGGGCGCGGCAGTCACGGACTTGGAAAAGCCTTATTTGCAGGAACCTTACCGGCACAAACTGATATTGATGAAATATCGCATGCAATCCACCTTGCAGCGCGTGCAACAACAGTTACAGGGCCAAGCGGAACAAGCCAATCGCCTTGCCTATGCCAGCGTGGCCGAGTTTTTACACGATCTGCGCTTGATTGATGCATCCTTGCGCAGCCACGGCGACGCCAATATCGCCGAGCTGGAATTAGCCGATCTGATCCGCTTGGCCGACGTGTTCGACTTTCACTTGATGCAACTCGACGTGCGGCAAGAATCGACTCGCCACAGCGAAGCAGTCGCGGAAATTCTGGCAACCGCATTGAACATTGACTACCTGGCGCTGGACGAAGCGCAACGCATAGCATTGTTAGCAGAGGCGATTGCCGCACCGGGTGGTTTGATGTTCGACGCCGCCGCGCTGACGCCGGCCAACCGCGAAACCCTGGAGTTGTTTACCGTGATGGCGAAAATGCGCCGGGAAATAGGCCCGAACTGCTTTGGTAAATACGTAATTTCCATGACCCACTCGGCCAGTCATGTCTTGGAAGTCTTGCTGCTGGCGGCGCAAGCCGGCCTGGTCGGCAAAATCGGCGGGCATTGGCATTGCCATATCGGCGTCAGCCCCTTGTTTGAAACCATCGACGATTTAAATCGCATCTCCGAGGTACTGACCCAGCTATTCGATACCGAGTGCTATCGGGAATTGTTGCGGGTCAGCGATGACCGCCAGGAAATCATGCTGGGCTATTCGGACTCCTGCAAAGACGGCGGCATCCTGGCGTCGGCCTGGGGCTTATCGCGCGCGCAACGGCAAATTATTGCAATCAGCGAGCGTTACGGTTTGAAATGCCGATTATTCCATGGCCGCGGCGGCACTGTCGGTCGCGGCGGCGGCCCGACTCACGAAGCGATTCTGGCCCAGCCGCCCGACACCGTGCGCGGCCAGATCAAATTTACCGAGCAAGGCGAAGTGCTGTTTTATCGGTATAACAATATGGAAACGGCGGTCTACGAATTAACCATGGGCGTTACCGGCTTGCTGAAAGCCAGCGTCAGCCTGGTGCAAGCCGTCCCGGCGGATCATGCGGAAGATCTGGCAGTGATGGACGAATTGGCGCGGATCGGCGAGCAAAGTTATCGCGACCTGACCGAGCGCACTCCCGGCTTTTTGGATTATTTCTACGAAGCCACCCCGGTCGGCGAAATTGGCGGCTTGAACATCGGTTCGCGGCCTTCGCACCGCAAAAAACTGGATCGCTCGAAAAACTCGGTGCGAGCGATAGCCTGGGTATTCGCCTGGGCGCAATCGCGGCAGACGTTTCCGGCTTGGTACGGCATCGGTTTCAGCCTGGCCAGCTGGTGCGCCGGCAAGCCGGAGCGCCTGGAAACCCTGCGGCGGATGTATCGCGACTGGCCGTTTTTCCGCAACCTGCTGAGTAACGCGCAAATGGCTTTGAGTAAATCCGACATGAACATCGCCCGCGAATACGCGCAATTGTGCAACGACCCGGAAACCGGCAAACGGGTTTACAACCTGATAGCCGGCGAGCATCAACGCTGCGTGGAGTGGATACTGGAGATAGCCAACACTGACCATTTGCTGGCGGAAAATCCGGCTTTGGCCGCCTCCCTGCACCGCCGCGATGCTTATCTGGGGCCGCTAAACTATATCCAGGTTTTTTTGATCCGGCGGCTGCGGGAAATGAATACCGAGAATCCCGCGGACAGTCCGTGGATGAAACCCTTGTTGCGCAGTATCAATGCGATTGCCGCAGGTATGCGTAATACCGGCTGATGTTATTAGCCCGGCCCTGAAATTCCGGCGTCCTGAACGGGTCGAAGGACGCGCCCCCCCCTGAAAAGGGGAAAGGGCTTTTCGGCAGACTCTAAAAGGGAGGAGAACCATGCAATACGCCTACGCATTGGCACACTGGTTTAGAGTAATCATCATTAACACCGGGCGCTGGCTGTTTGAAAACAAGCCTGCCATGGCAATCTTGACCCTGATATTTTTGTATAAATTTGGCGACACCTTGCTACCCTTTCTATGGCACATTGTGCACTTGGCCATTGAGGTGGTCGAGATGTTGTTCGAGCATTTTTTGGAACACGTGTTCGGGGTAACGCCCCGCCAAGCCGAATTCATCGTGTTCTGGTCCGGCCTAACGTTGCTCGGCACCGTCGTTTGGCGCTTGTCGTGCAAAGCTTACCTCGTGATCGCCCAGGGATGCGAAACTGCCTGGCTTAACTGGTGCGCCAAAGCCGGCCCGGCCAAATTACTTACCACATTAAAGGTTACACTTTTGCTGGGCATACTCGGCAAGACCATGCTGTTATTCGTTTAAACCGATAGGATTTCGTTACGTATGAGCATCAACGCCGGAAACAAGGAACACCCGCACAGAAAGCAGTCGACGCAAACCTTGCTGGGATTCTTATTCGACCTGCTGGAAATCCCCGGCCAAGCCCAAGGCATCCGCGAGCATTGGCTGGACTCAGTCAGTGACGACAGCCAGATAGCGCTGAGCCGCATCGGTGACCATTTGGGTTTGAATATGGAGAGCACGCTGCTTACGCCCATTGCAGCCGCCAACGCTTCATCCCCACATACGCCACTGCTCACCAGCCTCTCGGATGGCTGCGGCTGGCTAGTGTTGTGCGGATTTCGCGGCGGCAAAGTCAGAGTGGCCCTTGCTCAAGGCGAGGTGATCGAAGAGCGCTACGTCAAACCGACTGACATCGCCGCACTACTGGGCCGAAGCGACGCCGGCATCAGCGAGTGGCTTTTAGTGCAAGCCCAGGCGCCGCTGGAGAATGCCGTCAGCCAAGACCATCACAACCACATGCCGCCATTTAGCCGCTTGCTGGAGCTGTTACGCGCTGATCGCCACGATCTCTGGTTATTGTTGGGTTTGGCTTTGGGCTCCGGATTGTTGGCGCTGGCTTCGCCGGTGGCGGTGCAAGCGCTGGTCAATACCGTAGCGATGGGCGGTATGGGCCAACCTTTGATCGTATTGGCGACCATACTGTTTTTCTTTCTAAGCTTCGGCGGTGCGGTTTTTGTGCTGGAATCTTATCTAGTGGAGATCGTGCAGCGGCGGATTTTTGTACGGCTGGCCGCCGACTTGGCCTATCGCTTGCCCAGGGTGCGCAGCGATGCCTACGACAGTCAACACGGCGCGGAACTGGTCAATCGCTTTTTCGATGTATTGACCTTACAGAAAGCCGGCTCTGCACTGCTCTTGGACGGTTTGAGCACCGTGGTGCAAACTTGCGTCGGCTTAATCATGCTGGCTTTCTATCACCCCTTCCTGCTGGCCTTCGATGTGGTGTTGCTGTTATCTATCACGGCAATAATATTTTTGTTGGGCCGCGGCGCGGTCACCACGGCGATTCAGGAATCGATCAGCAAATATGCCTTGGTCGCCTGGTTGGAAAGCGTTGCCGGGAATATTCAAACCTTTAAATTCGGTAACGGTGCAGTAATGGCCGCCAACCGCACCGACCAACTCTCGCTGGACTATTTAACGGCCAAACGCCAGCATTACCGCGTGCTGCTGGGCCAAGTCATCGCCTCCGTGGCGCTGTACGCCATCGCCAGTACGGCCTTGTTGGCTATCGGCGGCTACTTGGTCATAGACGGCCATTTAACTTTGGGGCAATTGGTGGCGGCGGAACTGATCGTCTCGTCAGCTTTGCTAGCCTTGATCAAATTCGGCAAACACCTGGAAGGCTTTTACGACTTGATGGCCGGCACGGACAAGATCGGCCATTTGCTGGATTTGCCCTTAGAAGATTCGGCCGAGTTGGACGCAGAATTTAACGGTCCGGCGTCACTCACAATCAGCGGCTTAAAATTCGGCTTCGGCGCGCAGCGGCCATTATTCTCGGATTTTGCGCTGCACATTCAGCCTGGCGAAAAAGTCGCGATTTCAGGCGATCCCGGCAGCGGTAAAACCGCGCTGGTGTCGCTAATCAGCGGGATGCGGCAAGCACAAGCCGGCCGGATACAAATCAACGGCCAAACACTGGATGAATTGCGCCTGAGTACTTTGCGGCAAAACATCGCCGTCGTCAGCCGACTGGAGATTTTTCACGATAGCCTGCTGGAAAATATTAGGCTTGGCGATGCGAATCTGAGCGTTGCCGATGTCCAACGGGCCTTAGCCAAAGTCGGCTTAACCGACTTGGATTTGGATACCGTCATGAGTCCCGGCGGCTCGCCACTTGCCTACAGCCAAGCCATACAAGTCATGCTGGCAAGAGCCATCATCGCCCGGCCCACCTTGTTGATCGTGGATGGCATACTCGATGGCTTGGATAGCGGGTTACAGCAGCAGTTGGCATCAATACTATTGGCCGCAGACGCGCCCTGGACCCTATTGCTGCTGACCGGATCGAAAGAATTGGCCGCACTTTGCGGGCGCGAGATCACTTTGCCGGGAGCTGCCCATGACTGAGTTACATATTAGGCTGTCCGCGCTATCGGCGGCCCATACTCCTCGCCTGGTCAGCAGTTTAGCGCGCGCTTGCGTCTGGTTATTTCTGTTGACCCCTCCAGCCCTGCTGCTGACACCGTGGCAACAAAACATCAACGGTATCGGCCGGGTCTCCGCTTTTGCGCCGCTGGAACGCCAACAGAACTTGGATGCGCCGGTTTCCGGCCGTATCGTCAGTTGGCATGCTAAAGAAGGCGCCAAAGTGAAGGCCGGCGATTTGCTGATGGAAATCACCGACGTCGATCCGGAATTGCTGGAACGCTTACAACAACAACGCGCGGCAGCCGCCGCAAAATTGGCGGCCAAAGAAGACGAGCTGCGGGCCTATCGCCTGCAAATCGACAACTTGATTGCTACCCGCGATTTACAAGTGGCTACCGCGCAATACCGGCTGGATGTGGCAAGGCAACGTGCGCGCTCCGCCGGCGAAGCCATTGCCTCCGCCCGTGCCACGCTGGAAACGGCCAGCGTGCAAACCCAGCGTCTGCAACGCTTGATCGGCGACGGCTTGGTCTCGCAGCGCGATTACGAAGTGGCGCAACGCGACGGCATCGTCGCGCAACGCAGCTTAAACAGCGCCCAAGCCAGTCTGGAAGGCGCGTTGGCCGAACAACGCGCCGCCGAAGCGGAAATCGGCCGAATTCGCGCCGATGCCCAGGCCCGTATCGACTCGGCGACGGCGTCGGCTAACAAAACCCAAAGCGAACTGGAAGACAGCCGCAGCAGCCTGTTAAAGAGCGAAGTGGATGTTTCCCGCCAACAATCCCAACAAATCAGAGCGCCGCGCGACAGCAGCATCCTCAGGCTGCTGGCCAATCCGCAGAGCGACATTGTCAGACAGGGCGATCCCTTGCTGGTGTTGGTGCCTGATATGGATGTAAAAGCCGTGGAACTGTGGGTGGACGGCAACGATGCCGTATTGATCACCCCAGGCCGGCATGCACGTCTGCAATTCGAAGGCTGGCCGGCCTTGCAATTCGCCGGCTGGCCGGAAGTAGCCGTCGGCACCTTCGGTGGCTTAGTAGCCTTCGTGGACTCCACTGACGACGGCAAGGGTAAATTCCGGGTACTGATCGTGCCCGATCCCAACGACCGACCCTGGCCGACAGAACGCTTCGCCCGCCAAGGCGTCAGAGTAAAAGGCTGGGTGTTGTTGAACCGGGTAACGATGGCTTACGAATTGTGGCGGCAACTGAATGCCTTTCCGCCGCAAATGACTATGGAAGCGCCGGCGACCGATTTGGTCAGGCAAAAACTGAAATAAGCGCTTATGAATCGTTTCGCATCCCGTCAACACCCATCAGGGGCTACGGCCAAATACTTGCAAGCCTGCGGGCGGCATATCGGCGCACTCTTGCTGATACCTTTGCTAGCCAGTTGCGGACAATATCTCGACACCAGCCCCGACCGTAAACTGGTCAAGCGCGTCGAGGAGCGCCTGAAACCTGATGAGGGTTTACCGCTACCGGCCATTTCGCAACTGCCGCCGCAAACTGTGGAGCAGGCCTTGCCCAAGTTTAAGGAAGGCCGGCCCAAGTCAGCGACTATTCTGCCCCCTCCCAGCGCGACGAAGCCGGAATTACCCAAGGCAGCGCCGGAAGCGAGCAAGCAATTGTCCATCGCGGCGGTGCGCAGTATGGCTTTGGAAAATAACCTGGATTTAAAAATCGCCCAGGCCGATCCGAAAATCGCCGCCACCGCGGTCAGCGAAGAGCAAGCCAAGTTCGATGATTTAATCTTCGCCAAAGCCAAATACGGGAAGAAAAACACCCCGGCGCAAAATCTGGATGTCGTCAGCTTTACGCCGGTGGATCCCACTTCGCCGCTGAAAAATGAAATCGACAAACTCACCGCCGTGCCGCAGGAAACCGAGGTGCTGGATATGGAAGCCGGGATCGTGATTCCACTGCGTACCGGCGCGAAAATTACCGTCAGTTCACCGTTCGACGGCAAACGGCAGTTTCGCGGTGTCGCTTCGGACCAGTATCAAAATGCGCTGCGGTTTTCCATCAGCCAGCCCTTACTGCGCGACGCAGGGATTTCCAATAACGTCGCCGGCATCCGCATCGCCCGTTACGAACAACAAGCCGTCGACGTCAAAACCCGTCTGCAGGCGATTCGGGTGTTGGCAATGGTTGAGCGCGCGTATTGGAGCCTGTATGTGGCTTGGGGCGAATTAGATGTGCGCCGCCAGCAATACGAAAACGCCTCCAATAATCTGAGTATGGTCCGGAAGCGTGTGGCTGAAGGCTTGACCGCCAGCGTGGAAATCAACCGGGCCGAAATCGGCGTGGCCGAACGTCTGGAGTCTTTGATCATCGCCGAAACCAGCCTGAAAACCCGCCAGCGCCAACTGAAATTGTTATTAAACGCGCCGGGCCTGGATCTGGATTCACAAACGCTGCTGATTCCCGAGACCTCGCCGACCCTGCTGGAATTTAATCTGGACCGCGAGCAACTGGCGCAACGCGCGCTGGACGGCCGCCTGGAATTGCTGGAACTGGAGTTGAAGCTGGCCGCAGACTTGACCAAGATCGACTACCTCAGCAATCAAACCCTGCCAATGTTCATGCTGGATTACAACTACGCCGCACTGGGCCGCGACACGTCATCCTACGGTGGCGCTTTTGATCAGACCTTGAGCGGCAATTATTCGGATTGGTCGGTGGGCGTACGCATGGAAATCCCACTCAGCAACGAGCTGCGCCGTGCGCGTCTGGATCGAGCCGTGCAAGAACGCATGCAACGTCTGACGACGCAACAACTCAGGGAATTGAGTGTGCGCCGAGAAATCTACGACTCGCTGGATCAAATGAGCCAGAACTGGCAACGCATTTTAGCCACTCGGCAAAACGTGGTACTGGCCGGTTTGAATTACGACGCAGAACTGAAACAATTTAAAGAAGGCTTGCGGACCATGACCGAAGTACTGGAAACCCTAACCCGGCTCGGTGAAGCGCAATTACGCGAAGTGCGCGCCATCGGTGATTACCAAGTGTCGATGATAGACCTGGCGTTTGCCACCGGCACCTTACTCGGACATAGCCGAGTCGATTTGGGCCTAAGCGCCAGTGCTCAGTAAGCACTGTAGTGAGTGAATGTAAGCGATAAAAGCCGCGCGTTTATCGCTTACCGGTCTGATGTTGGAAAACGACGGTTAGTGATGGCAACCTGAACCGTGGATATGGCCGTGAGCCACTTCGTCGGCTGTGGCCGGTCTGACATCCATGACTTCCACGTCAAACGTCAAATCTTCACCGGCCAATGGATGGTTGCCGTCGATGGTAATATCGTCGCCGTCGATCTCCACGATGGTAATGATGCCCGGACCATGGCTGACATCGGCGTGAAATTGCATCCCGACTTCAATATCCATCCCGTCGAACATTTTCTTGGAAACAACTTGAATCATTTCTTCGGAGACTTCGCCGTAGGCTTGATCGGCAGCGATGGTGACGTTGAATTTATCGCCCGCTTGCTTGCCGTTTAAAGCGGCTTCCAAACCCGCAATGATGTTGCCCGCGCCATGCAAATACAACAAGGGTTCCTCGCCTCTGGAACTGTCCAGCTGCTCACCGTCTTGGTTGGTTAAGGTATAATGTATGGAAACAGCCGTTTTGTCTGTGATTTGCATATGCGTATTCGCTAGATGAAAAAAGCCGACATCATATAACCTTTTCCCCGAAAAAACATGTCACGCTGGCGACCGCCCCGCCCCAAATCTTCACCTTACATCACCGCCGAAGGCTATCGGACCCTGGAAACCGAGTTGAAACAGCTTTGGGAACGGCGCAAGCACGTAACCATAGCCCTGTCCGCCGCCGCTGCGGAAGGTGATCGTTCCGAGAACGCAGAATACATCTACCGCAAAAAAGAACTACGAGAAATCGACCGGCGTATTCATTATCTGCAAAAGCGCTTGCCGTCGTTGACTGTCGTGTCCGAGAAGCCGAGCAATCGCGATCAGGTATTTTTCGGTGCCTGGGTGACGTTAGAAACGATGGACGGGGAGGAAATCACTTACCGCATCGTCGGCGCCGACGAAATCGATACCACGGGCGGCTTGATCAGTCTGGACTCGCCTTTGGCGAAAGCCTTATTGAAGAAGATGCTGGACGACGAAGTGACAATCCGCCATGCCGAGCAGGAAACGCGGTATTACATTACCGCTATACGTTATTGAGATGAGTACGCAAGCCGCCTTTACCCGATTCAAGTGGTTCGTGATCATTCTGCTGCTGACCGTTGTCGAAATTGGCCCCTTTCCGCTGATGGGTTTGACGCTGCTGTATGTCATCGCGTTCCGCCCACGCTGGTTCAAGGCATTGGTCGATCAGATCTATTCATGAGCTGCGCGCAATACCTGTTTGTCTACGGTACGCTGCGCAGAGACCCGGACGATCAAACTCAACACCCATTCCTAGACGATTGCGAGTACATAGGCCCTGCGTTTATATACGGCAATTTGTATGAAATCGATAATTATCCAGGCGCTGTAACCAGCGGCACAGCGCAGATCAAAGGTGAACTGTATTTACTTCGCGCCCCCGAACACACGCTGTCTGTATTGGATATTTACGAAGAATGCGCCACGCATTTTCCGCAGCCGCATGAATACATTCGCCGCCAAGTTTTAGTAGACCTGCCCGACAGACAAAGCGTTTGCGCTTGGACCTATCTTTACAACCGTCCGACGACCGGTCTGCAGCGCATCTTAAGCGGCGACTATCTTCATCATCTCAAGGACAAAATATGATCAGCATTATCCAGCGTGTCACCCAAGCCAAAGTCACGGTCAACGGCAGCGACATCGGCGTGATCGGCACCGGCATTATGGCGCTGGTGGCGGTCGAGAAAGCCGACACCCCCAAACAAGCGGACCGCTTGCTGGAGCGGATTTTGAATTACCGCATCTTTGCGGACGCGGACGACAAAATGAATCTGAGTCTGCGCGATATTCAAGGCGGCCTGCTACTGGTACCGCAATTTACCTTGGCGGCCAACACCGATACCGGCAACCGGCCCAGTTTTGCCTCGGCCGCGCCGCCGGCAATGGGCCGGGAATTATTCGCGTATTTGCAAAAGCGCGCGCTGGAGATTTACCCAAGCAGCCAGTTTGGCGAATTCGGCGCCGATATGAAAGTAGCGTTGATCAACGACGGCCCGGTGACTTTTACCTTACGTTGTCTGGAAAAGTAATCTGCATACCTTGTGGATTCGGGAATCACTGCCTGACCGCTCACCCGGTCGAATTACCAACCCGCCCTCAAATATAATCGCTCCCGCAAAGGCGCAAGCCCAGCCGCTAGAGTGGATTCGCCGTAAAATTTAACGGCTCCCGCCTTCGCGGGCGTGACAAACCCAAGGAAATTGAGAAACGGCTTGGCAATCACTGTCAAACCGGCGCGCTCGCCAATAAATTATTCTGTGTTAAATAACACAATTTTATTTGCCTAACGTGCACCTTACCCCTACAATTGCGCCTCCTTTATCACCCACAGAGAAATACTTATGAAAATTCAACATTTGCTAATCGCCTTAACCTTGCCGGCTTTGCTGACCCTGACAGGCTGCGAATCCGCAAAACCGGTCGAAGCAACTGCTGAGCCTGCGGTCGTGACACCTGTAACCGCTGCACCGGCTGAAACCGCTGCCCCCGCGCCAGCGGCGGCACCCGCCATGTCTCCGGAACATTGCGCTAAACATAAAGCCGATGCCGCAGCGCACAATTGCGTTGAACATTGCGCCAAACACAAAGGTAAAAAAGGCAAAGCTTGCCTGAAACATTGTGCCGACAAAGCCGCAGCCGAACACGATTGCGCGAAACATTGCGCCGATCACCCAGGTGCTAAGGATAAAGTCTGCGCCCAACATTGCGCGCAAGATGCCCATGCCAGCGCCCACCAATGCGGTGCCGAGCATTGTGCCCATCACGAAGCCGCCGCTGCCGCCAATTGCAGCAGCCACCATTGTTCCCATCATCAAGGCGGCGCAGCCCATGATTGCAGTGCGGATCATTGCAAAAAGCACGGCGGTGACATGGCCGATTGCTGCGGCTCCGCGCATAAATGCGATAAATAATCTGTAATCTCAGATCCGATTGGGCCTCACTGCGGTCACCGCATCACCCGCAGTGAGGGCCCGATCAAACCAGTCCAGCCCGCTCGAAAAGCCCCCTACCGCCCTTCTTCACTCGGCTAGATCCAGCCTCTTAACTCTCTCCCATTTATTCTGTAGCCGACAAGCGCATCTTTTAGATTGCCGAATCGTTTACATCTGCGCTAAATTCTCAACCGGTGCCACGTCAGGCGGCCGGACATTTTTATTCAGCAACAGAGGAACTTATGGCCGAATCCAATCAAAATCCCGCTATCGCTGCAGCGATCATTGGTGTCATCGGCTCGATCAGCGTCGCTATCATCTCTAACTGGGATAAATTGACTGGACAACAAAAGACCGCCGAATCGCCGCCGACTCAGCAAACCGTGACGGCAATTTCTCCGCCGATGGCCCCGGCAAAACCGGCAGTAGTGGAGCCTGTGCCAGTCATCAACATCAGCGGCGACTGGTATAACCCGGCCGCGCCGACCGCAGGCGGCACCCACATCAACCAACAGAGCGACAGTTTTGAATTCCAGGGCTGGGGGATGTTGGCGCAAGGCGTGGGCTATACATCAAAAGGCAGTGGCAATCTGATCGGGCAAACCCTGACTTACGATTACACTGCACAGTACCAAAACGGCTGGGTTTCGAAGGGCAATTGCACCGGCACGGTAACGCCGAACGGCGCGAAGATTACCGCAACCTGCACTGATACCATCATGGGTACCTACGTGTCGGCAGGCGTGCGGCAATAAGGCAGGACAAGGGGCAGACCACCATCCCAGGGGAATGGCGGTCTACCCTTGAACTAAAACATCTAGCGAATGGCTAACAACGCTCTTAATACATCAACGCGGCTAATCATGCCGACAAATTGATCATTTTGAAAAACCGGGAAACTCCTGGTCGGCGATTCCTGAAATTTGCTGGCGACATCCACCAGACTGGCATCGGCACTGACAAATTGCGGGTCTTTGCTCATGAACTCACCTACTTTTCCAGCCATGCTTTGGTTGTAAGCGGATTCGACAAACACCTTCATGCCGTCTTTTTCGGAAAATATCCCCACCAACTTACCGTGTTGGTCCACAACCGGCACGCTGGTTACTTTGTGGTCCAGCAAAATCTTAACAGCCTGAGAAATTTCGGTATCGGGGGTAACGGTAACGATTTTGGTCGACATGTAATCGACTACAGCTATTTTGGCTAGCATGGTGTACCTCCTGTTATTATTTTTTATTCTACGCTTGGACAGCCTCGGGACCGACCGGTTCGGCGGCCAGCTGACTTCTGTCCTATGCGATTATTATAAAAATTCCCCACACTAGCTAGCTTTATTATTCCAAAGCAGCAGCCACCGAAATACCGGGTGATTTCGGCGTCGGCCACCCATTCCGGGCTAACGGGTTAACGCTGCCCTCCACCCACCAACTCCTTGTAACGGCCATTTTCAGTAATGTAGGAATTTTCTGCCAGACCGTTGGGATTTGCGTTCCCGGCCGTGCGGATACGACGACATTCAACGGCGAGCTTTGTAAGTTGCAAAATGACTATGCAACTCGCGTATCAGTCTAAACTTGTGAAACCGCACATTGACGTTTCTGCTGAAAATGGATACCGCTTATGCCTGATCTCCTTAGTAATCAGTCCGCACCTCAGGATTTTTCCTTACGCAAACTGTTGACCGTACTGACCGCCACGGTGGCTTTATTGCTGATAGTCGGCAATATGTTTGTGTGGCTTAGCCACGGCAAACTGGAAACAGCGGAAGCCGAAAAACAGCGTCTGATAAATGCGACGCTGGCATTTAAAAATGTTCGCTATCACGTCGTACAAATCCAGCAATTTCTCACCGATGCATCAGCGGTAGGCGAAGACGATTACAGCGACGCCTTGGCGGAAAAAAATGCCGCTCACGCGGAACTGACGAGTTTACTGGCGATGATGCCGGACATGAACCCGGCGATTAAGGACGCCGATAACGCCGTGACTGAGCTTTATGCCACCGGCGAACGCATGGCGAACGCCTATTTTCAGCAAGGCCGTGAAGCCGGCAACCTGATCATGAAAGCGCCGGAAAATGGCTTCGACGCGGCTTCGGAAATCTTGGCCAACAAACTCAATCAGCTTGCCGGCAGCGTGGAACAGCAAGCCAACGCCGCCTCACAGCAGCAAAATCAGATGCAAAGCCAGATGTTTACGGTCAGCGCCACCGTCGCCGGCCTGGCTTTGCTTTTGATAGTCACCGCCAATATCTGGCTGACGCGAAAATTATTTAGCGTGTTGGGCGGCGAGCCCAGCTATGCGTCGAAAATTGCCGGCAGTATCGCCAAAGGCCAATTAGACATCAAAGTCACCACTGAGAAAAACGATACCAACAGCTTATTGGCGACCATGAAGCTCATGGGCCAGGAACTGACCAGCCATATGCGCGAGATCAACGCGGTTAGCAAGCAAATCGGCCAGTCTTCCTACCAAATATCCAATATTTCCGGCGGCATTTCCAATGCCAACCGCTCGGAACAAGCGAGATCGTCCGAGGTAAAAACCGCTACCGAACAATTACGTAGCACCACCGAAGAAGTCGAACGCTTTTCCGTTGAGATTCGCCACCGCACCCAGGTAACGCAAAACACGGCGCAAAAAGGCATCATCGCCGTCAACGAAAATCTTGACGAAATGCGCCGGGTTGTGAAGGAAGTGGAAAACGCGGAAGCTAAAACCGTGGCACTGCGCCAAGCTAATCGGCAAATTCAGGATATTACCACCACCATCCGCAACATCACCGAGCAAACCAATCTACTGGCCTTAAACGCGGCCATCGAAGCCGCCAGAGCCGGCGAATACGGCAGAGGTTTTGCGGTGGTAGCCGATGAAGTGCGTAAGCTGGCGCAAAACGCTTCCGGCGCTACCGCCGAAATTGCCAGCATTATTGGCGAATTAACCAAAATCATCGAAGAAAATACTCTGGCGATGGGCTCCATCATCCAGACCACCAAACAGGGCATGGAAAAAGCCGAAACCACCAGTGTAGTCATCAACGAGATTGTGGGTCAGATAGCAGAAAATGCGGGTACGGCGCAGCAAATCTCCCAGGTATCCAAATATCAACTGGATAACGTCAACCAATTGCAGACTCGGGTATCAGCTTTATTCGACGCGCTGGGGCAGAACGAATCCAAAGTGCACATCACCAGGACCATCAGCGACGACCTTTACGTGGTGACCGAAAAAATGCGCACTATGCTGGAACACTTTAGCTTCGATGCGCAGTGGACGGCGACTCCCGCCGCCAACGAGAATCGTAAATTTCCGCGCAGCAGCCAATACTTGCTGGCCCATGTCGAAATCGCCGACTTGGTTCTCGACGGCGTCACTGCTGATTTCAGCATGTCCGGTGCCTGTTTGCGTCTGCCTGTGGAACTGCCCTGCCCGCTAAACAGCTCGATTGCTATTCAATTGCGTATTCCATATGACAATATTCAGCAATATGAATCGCAACTACCGCTGGAAATAGTGTGCAGCATAGTGTGGTACAAGCCTATCGATGGCGAGCACCACTACGGGGTTAAATTCAACGAATTCATGCCGCCGGAAACCGCGCAGAGCTTAAAAGCCTGTTTTGCCTTTTTCAATCACTCCGCAACCTATTAACCACGGCTTGGAAATACTTAGTGCAAAAATTCAATCGAATTCGTTGCAGCATGGACATTTCCAATCGACATCGGCTGGCCGCGTCGGATGCACGTGATTCAGCAGTTTTTTCGAGCCGCCGAAATCATGATAGTTTTGGCAGACTTTTTCGAATGCGGCCTTGGGCGATGCGGCATAGCTAAACTTAAATTTGGGATACCTGCCGACATGTTGCTTCAAGCGGGCGTTTAGGTCGGTTTCCGAACGGCCGACGTATTTGACGACAAACTTATTGGTTTTTTGATTAATAATGCCCAAGGCGTAATTGCCTTCGGCGCTTTCCGTAATTAATTCGTTGATTTTGGCATTGCTCAAATCGTAAGCCCCTTGCATATCAAGTGAAGCCATAGTTCCTCCAGTAGCGTCTCGCTATTCTTATAATCAAGTCGTAGGTCTGGCAAATATGCCTGATGACAGGATAATACTCTTATCTGGCCCAAGTATTACTTTAAATATTGCAAGTTCAGTCCGACGCCTTTGTAAGGCGCTGCCGATCAGACAGAACATAGCGCTTGGGATTAGTGAATTTTACAGCTGCCCACAACCAGGAGTCGGGATGCATCGCTTGATATTGTCGGGATGTTTGATCAGTGTGGTTAGTTGGCTGCTGGCCTTCCCGGCGCACGGCACCAATTGGCAAGTCGGCCCGCAGCGCGCGCTTAAGCTGCCTAGCGCGGCTGCAAGACTCGCCAAAGACGGCGATGTGGTCAGCATCGATGCCGGGCTATACCAGGGCGACGTCGCCAGTTGGCCGCAGCAGCGCTTGACCATACGCGGAATGGCAGGCGGCGCCCACCTGGAAGCACTTGGCAATTCAGCGGAAGGCAAAGCGATTTGGGTACTAAAAGGCAATGACACGGTCGTTGAAAATATCGAACTTTCCGGGGCCAGCGCACCGGCGCTGAACGGTGCCGGCATCCGCTTCGAAGGTACTCATCTGACTCTAAGGAATTGCCATTTTCATCATAACCAGATGGGTATCTTGACCGGCGTTAACCCTGACAGCGACATCTTGATTGAAAATTCGGAGTTTAACGACAACACCGTCGATTATCCGCGCTACGGTAAACTCGGCCATAACATCTACATTGGCAATATCCGCCGTTTTACCCTGCAAAATTCTTATATCCACGATGCCAGCACCGGCCATAACGTCAAATCGCGGGCCAGGGAAAACTATATTCTTTACAATCGCATCACCGACGAGCGTAACGGCTCCAGCTATTTGGTGGACTTACCGGATGGCGGTGCCGGCTACTTGATTGGCAATCTGTTTCATCAAAGCGCCAACACCGAAAATGCCGCGATGCTGGCTTTTGCCGCCGAACACAACCAAACTCAGCCGAATCAACAGCTATATCTGGTGAACAACACTTTCGTCAACGATTACCCCGGCGGCTCGTTTCTGCATAATCACAGTATTGCCACCGCGATGTTAATCAACAATCTGTTGATAGGCGAAGCCACCGCCATGATTGGCCCCAACCAGGAAAACCACGACCTCAAGGCTAAGGCCAACGTGTTACTTGATCCGGCAAGTTACGATTACCGCCTGAAACCTAATGCGCCGGCAATCGATCAGGGCATCTCCCCCGGACTCGCCGCCAACGGGATGCTGCTTAATCCCCAATTTGTCTATCGCCATCCGCGCGGCAGCGAAAAACGCCGCCAACAAGGACCGCTTGATGTGGGCGCCTACGAATTTATCGCCAAACAGCCCGATTAAACCTCAGCTGAACAAAGCCAAGGCCTTTTTCAACGTTGACCACACACCCCAACTGAGCGGGATCAGTACATAAAGCCAGAATACCGCCAACAGCCAGGGGCTGGAAGATTTGCCCGATTCGGAGTTATTCATAAAAAGTGCCCTGCCTTACTTAATGTTCGGCTTCGTCAGCCGGATAAATACCGTCCAGCTCGTCGAAATCGCCGTGTTTCATATGATGTTTCTCATGCACCGGGCGGATCGATAGATTGGCGATAAAACCCACCACCAATAGTCCGGCCATAATGTACATGGTGACGTTGTAGGCATCGGCCTTAGCCACGCCCTGGCCTATTTGATATTCGCGAATGTAATTCACCAACACCGGCCCCAACACGCCAGCGGTTGACCAAGCGGTTAATAAGCGGCCATGGATTCCGCCGACAAAGCGCGTGCCGAAAATATCCGCTAAATAAGCCGGAATCGTCGAAAAACCGCCGCCGTACATACTCATGATCAAGGCGTACAGCAACACGAACAGCGCCATATTGCCGCTCATACCCATGGTAGGTATGGTGGAATACAAGCCAGCGCCCACCGCGAAAAAAATAAAATAGGTGTTTTTACGCCCGAGATAATCCGACGCCGACGACCAAAAAAACCGCCCGCCCATATTGAACAAACTCAGCAAACCGACGAAACCGGCCGCCGAGGCCGGCGTTACCGAGCCTTTAAACATCTCCTGTATCATCACCGAAGCTTGCCCCAGCACACCGATACCGGCCGTCACATTCAGGCACAGTACCAGCCACAGCAAATAAAATTGCGGGGTTTTTAAAGCTTGGTCGATATGCACGTGCTTATCGGTGATCATTTTGTTTTGCACCAGCGGCGGCGTCCATCCCGCAGGCTGCCAATCAGGCGGCGGGATGCGGATGGTCAATGCACCTATCAGCATCGAACAAAAATACAGGCCGCCCATCACCAAAAATGTTTGCACTACGCCAACCGATTCGGCCGATTTAAACTGGTCCATCAGCAACACCGATAAGGGCGCGCCTATCATCGCCCCGCCGCCGAAACCCATGATAGCCATACCGGTCGCCATACCGCGCCGGTCGGGAAACCATTTGATCAACGTCGATACCGGCGACACATAGCCCAAACCCAAACCAATACCGCCAATCACCCCATAACCCAGATAAATCAGCCAAATTTCATGCAGGTGCACGCCCAGTGCGGAGATTAAAAAACCACCGCCAAAACAGCAAGCCGCAACGAACATCGTCAGGCGTGGCCCGACTTTTTCCAGCCATTTACCGCCGAACGCCGCCGACAACCCTAAAAACACAATCGCCAGGCTGAATATCCAGCCCAGCGTCGTCAGCTTCCAATCCTCCGGCGCGGAGGTACCGATGCCTATTACCCGAGTCAATGGATCGTTGAACACACTGAACGCATAGGCTTGGCCGATGCACAGATGCACCGATAAAGCCGCCGGCGGCACTAACCAACGGCTATAGCCGGGCTGCGCGACGCTATGTTGTTTGGAAAAAAATCCCGACATACTTGAATCCATTGTTTAACTAAATTTTTGATAGTGGCGTTTTACCGCAGCGCCGGCCCATGCGGCATTTTAGCATTGCCGGCCGGTGGGCTTTAAGTCAAATATCCGCGGACCTAAATCAGTACCAAGCCGGCGAAACAAGCCATATACCGCGAAACCGTCCATTTATCTAACATAGATTAATTAAAAAACTCAGCCCTTATGCCCTGCAACACCCGCCGTGTTGGGACTTCCGTTCCCGGCACACTAATTGCTGCCACCCAAAAGCCTTCTAACTTCTAAATACCTGATAAAAACAATGAAAAAAACCAAGTTACAGGATTTTCCAGTTGCCCAACCCGGCCACCTAGCAGGCGTCGCCGCCTTGCTGTTTTCGCTGCACGGCATCGCTCACGCTGCCGAGCCATCGCCGACCGAGGATCTAAAAACCAGCGAGACCAACAGCAAAACCAAAACGGCCAGAACCACTAGCCAAAGCCAAACCAGCGACACCACCACTACACTGGATACAGTCACCGTAGCGGGAACGGCTCCCTTTAATCCACCCAACCAAAAACCGCAACTGGATACCGAAGCCGCTACCGGCAGCCGCCTGGGCCTGACACCTCGCGAAACGCCGGCTTCGATCACGATTATTGATCGGGCAACTTTCGAAAAGCGCGGCGCGCAGACTACGCAGGAAGCCTTGGAAAGAGCCCCAGGCATAATCGTATCGTCGCAACCCGGCTCGGCGGGCTCGGTGTCGATGCGGGGTTTCACCGGTTCGCAAATCACGCAGCTGTTCAACGGCATTACCGTGCAATATGATGTCGTGGCCGCCCGCCCCATCGACAGTTGGCTCACTGATCGCGTCGAAGTCTTGGGTGGGCCGTCCACATTTTTATACGGCCAAGGTGCAGTAGGCGGCTCGGTCAACTATGTCAGCAAAATTGCGCATCGCGGCCCGGATGAACATCACGGCTTAGTTTCGCTGGGAGAATACTTAAATCGCCGGGCGTCCTACGGTTTCAACGGCCAACTCGGCAATACCGATAACTGGCTGCAAGCCGACATCAGCTATTTGGGTTCCGAAGGCTATATCGACCACACGGAAGCCGATTCCGGCGTGATGTCGTTTTCCTTGTTAAGCGACATTACGTCCAAACTGTCGCACACCATCGCCTTCGAGCATCAGATGGAAGACCGCGATTCTTACTGGGGCACGCCGGTGCTGAATCCGGTCGTCAACGGTAGAATAGTCCCCTGGGGTACCGCCGGTTTAGGGCCCACCGAAGGCCAAATAGACCCCGGCACCCGCTTTAAAAACTATAACGCCAGTGGTTCGGTATTTGATCAGCAGGTGTTTTGGTTACGCGACATTGTCGACTATCAACTGTCCGATAACACCCAATTCAAAAACACCTTTTACTATTACAAAGCGGATCGCCAGTATTTAAACGTAGAAGGTTACGACTGGAACAGCACGAATTCGCTGATTACCCGCAATAAATCGTTTGCGGTAAATCACGATCAAGCCTTGGTCGGCAACCGATTCGAAATCGTGCATAGCAGTAATTGGTTCAGCCTGCCTTCGAAAATTTCGGCCGGGGTCGACATTGCCTACAACAAGCAAACCCGCGCACCCAGCATGGAAAGCTCGACAGGCACCGTCAGTATCGTTAACCCATACAATTTCAGCACCGGCACCTACTACGACAACCCTCTGGCCACCGGGCCAATCTCCAACGCCCGCAACGAACTGTATACCGTCGCCGGTTATGCCGAAAACCGCCTGACTCTGGTGCCCGATTTAAACTTGATCACGGGCGTGCGGGTAGACGATATTCGTCTGGATGCGAAAAATTTACGTACTTCCTTTGTGCCTCCGACCGCCACCAGCCCCGCCGCTTTCGGCCGCCGCTGGACGGCTGTAACTTGGCGGGCAGCGTTGATGTACGACATCACCTCCACCTTTAACGTCTACGCACAATACAGCACCGCAGCCGATCCGCCGTCCGGCATTTTGACCACCGGCACCTTCGCCGCGCTGCAAGACTTCGATCTCACCACCGGCCGGCAAGCGGAGGTGGGTACCAAATTCGATTTTTGGGACGGCAAAGGCTCGGCGACACTGGCAGGCTATTACATCGAACGGAAAAATCTATCGATAACCGATCCGACGGACCGAAATCGGCAGTTACCGATTGGCGCACAGTCCTCTGGCGGTGTAGAGGCCAATATCGGGGTACAACTCACCGACGAATGGAGCGTGCAAGGCAACATGGCCTACGTCGATGCCCAGTACGACAAATTCCTGGAAACCGTCGGCACCAGCACGGTCTCAAGAAAAGGCAATCGGCCGGCCAATGTCGCCAAATGGGTGGCTAATGCCTGGCTGACCTGGGATTTCGATGCCGACTGGCAATGGAATTTTGGCTCGCGCTACGTCGGCGACCGTTTCGTCGATACCGCCAACCTGATCAAAACCCCGGCTTATGCGGTATTCGATACCCAACTGTTCTGGAAATTTAATCCAAAAGCCACGGTCACCGCGCGGGTTAAAAACCTGTCCGACGAGCAATACGTCGAATGGGGTAGCGGCGGTAACGCCCCGTTATTTTTCGTCGCCGCACCGCGTACCTTCATGATGGAATTGAAAGTAGACTTTTAATGCTCAACGGGCTAAAGCGCAATCTATATCTGGTTCACCGTTGGCTGGGTATAGCCTTGTGCTGTTTCATGGCCATGTGGTTCGTATCCGGCGTCGTGATGATGTATGTCGGCTACCCCAAACTGACACCACAGGAAAAGCTGAGCGCCTTGCCTGGCTTGGCGGCTGAGCGCTGCCGCATCAACCTTGCACAAGCATTGGAAGCTAGTGCTCAAGCCAAAAGTCCCGATAGCGTGCGCTTGACCAGCGTGGCCGGCGCGCCGCGTTATGTATTTGCTTACGGCAAAACCCAAATCGCCGTGGATGCCGAAACCGGGAACCGTGTCGATCAGGTGACGCCGGCCCAGGCCTTAGCGTCAGCCGGCAGCTTTCTGGCGACGGCTGACGGCTATTATCTGGATCGCATCGACGAAGACGCCTGGACGCATTCCAAAGCGCTGGACGAACATCGGCCGCTGCACCGCGTGCAAATGGCCGACGAGCAAGCCACGCTGCTTTATATTTCCAACACTACCGGCGAAGTGGTGCGCGATGCCACTCGCCACGAACGCACCTGGAACTGGCTGGGCGCCTGGATTCATTGGCTATATCCGTTTCGCGGCGGCGCTTTGGATCGTTACGCGGCGGACATTGTCATTTACACCGCGCTGGCCGGTTCGGTATTAAGTTTGCTTGGCCTAATCGTTGGCATACTGCGTTGGCGTTTTCAGGGCCGTTACAAACATGGCACAAAAACCCCATACCGCGAGGCCTGGATGCGGTGGCATCACCTGCTGGGATTGGGCTTTGGCGTAATCGCCTTCACTTGGATACTCAGTGGCTTATTTTCGATGAATCCGTGGAAAATATTCGACTCCACCGCCGCCAAACCCAAGCTCCAGACCTACATGGGCGGAGACATTTCGCCGCAGTATTTCCCGTTGTCCGCAGCGGAAGCCTTGGCGCGTTTTCAAAATACCGGGTTTCAGCCGCGGGAAATCGAATGGCGCGTACTGAACGGCCAAGGTTTTTACATTGCTTTTGATGGTCAGGGCCGCAGCCGTATCCAGACGGCGCAGACTGATAGCCGGGTTTTCGAGAAATTCGAGTGGCCGGCCCTGCAAACCGCAGCCGAACGGCTCATGGCTCCGAATAAAATTGCCAGGCAAAGCGTGTTAAACGAATACGATTTTTACTACTACAGCCGCGCCGCGCATACCATGACCGGGCACATCGACAAACGTTTGCCTATCCTGCGTTTGGAATTTGCCGACGCCGACAGCACCTGGCTGCATCTCGACCCCTACACCGGTCACTTCAGCAAACCCGATGCCGGTAGGCGCGTCAGCCGCTGGCTATTTGCCTTTTTACACAGTTGGGACTGGCTGCCTTTACTGAACAATCGGCCTGTCTGGGATATTGTGTTGATAGTATTCAGCACCGGCGGCTTGTTGATTAGCGCAAGCGGCATCGTCATCGGCTGGCGGCGTGCGAAGCGCAAGCTGGCTATTCATTAAGCCAACCCACGAACACCGATGCTTCCAAGCAGGCGGGAGCCACCCATCCCTTATCAGCGCTCCCCAAGCCTGATCGGCTTAGTCGATAACCGTTAGAAAACGTCAGCCAAAACGCTTATTCTGTCGGCACGTTTAACCTCGCCGGGTAGTCCCCTTCTACCAAAACGCCAAAATGCTACGGATACTAAAACCATGAACGACTCAAGAACCCGCTTGGACAGAATCAATACCCGGATTAGAAACAACCCGCTGCTGTCATTGTTGATTGCAGTCAGCACGCTGGTTATTGGCCTTTCGACGTTTACCAACGCCACCCGGAATCTAATAGATCTGTTAAGCGGCGCAGAACAGCGGCCGGCAATCAACGGATTATGGCAAGCCCAAGTCAGCTATGACTGGCCGAACGCTAATTATCAAGAGCGATTCGATTTCGCCGGTAGCGATACGCAGCTATATGGCAGCGCTACATTTACCGGCAGCCCAAACGGCATTTTAGAAGGCGAGATCGCCGGAGGCACCTTGCGTTTTATCACCAAAACCCCGGAATCGCTGGGATCAGGTCCCACACAACAGGCTATCCATCGGTATCAAGGCAAAATGGCCGGCGATGAAATTAAATTTGTGATGCAAACTGAAGGCGGTTATTCGACGCACGTGCCTGTTGAGTTTACCGCGAAGAGAACCGGCAATCCGGCGCTTCAGCCGTCAGCTAACTGATATTTGCGCAGAACAGCAAAGTGACAGGCTTCGCGCCGCTGCCCCTGGCGGCATTTCCAAGTAGACAGCACGATCCGGTGTTTGCGATCTAAAAATATGATCTGAGTTGATTGGCTCGCTCGCAAATTGAATGATTTGGCGAAATGCCACCATAACAGTTATGCGCTTTTTCAAGCCATACAGATTTCATTTCACTAAATCTGTACTTAAAAATTAGGCAATAAACTGAATCTGTTTGGCTTTTTCCTAGCTTAGTAAAGTATTCACCGTCGACCAGGCAACGCTGGCGGCCAGAAATACTTCCCTGCATCCATCCCGCCGATGCAGGGCATTTTTTACTAACATCCAGGAGAACTTCATGCCCGCAGTCACCGCACCGGCCCATCAAAAAGGCGATTGTTTTGTCGATTTCGAAGAAAAAGTATTTGAAGACGTCAAAGCCGAGCCCGGCCAGAAAGCCTTGGTCAAATTCCATACCGTCGCCTTCGAAGGATCTATAGGTTTCGTCAATCTGCTGCAGGCCACCCGTTTGCAACGTAAAGGCTTCGAAACCTCCATTCTGCTGTATGGTCCGGGTGTCACCTTAGGTCTGCAGCGTGGCTTTCCACGTTTGGGCGACGAGTCTTTTCCCGGTCACCAAAACTACGCCAATCAAATCGCTAAATTCATAGAGGAAGGTGGCAAAGTCTATGCCTGCCGCTTTGCCTTGCAAGCCCTGTATGGTCATGGCGAACCCAGCCTGTTGCCGGGCATCCGTCCGATCAGCCCACTAGATGTGTTAGACATCGTGTTACTGCACCAGCGCGACAACGCCTTCATCCTGGATACCTGGACTTTATAAACCGTAACGCCGAACCCTTCATCGAGAGGGCGTCGTAAAAACCAAAATGTAGGTTGGGTTAGCGTAGCGTAACCCAACAAAATCAAATTGTTGGGCTTCATTGCATTCAGCCCAACCTACGTTTTGAGCTTGTTGATCATCCACAGGAGAAAAAAGTGACCAATCCCAACATCGTCAGAGCGGCGGCGGTACAGATTGCGCCGGTGTTCGAATCCGCCACCGCCACCGGCGACAAGGTTTGCCAAGCCATCAGCGACGCCGCCGCGAAAGGCGCACAAATCGTGGTGTTCCCGGAAACCTTCGTGCCTTATTACCCCTACTTTTCCTTCGTGATGCCGCCGGTCACCCAGGGCCGAGAACACTTGAAGCTTTACGATTACGCGCCGACGGTACCGGGACCGATTACCGACGCGGTCGCGGCGCAAGCCAAGGCGCATGGCATTGTGGTGGTGTTGGGCATCAACGAGCGTGACCACGGCAGCTTATATAACACGCAACTGATTTTCGATGAAACCGGCCGCCTGGCGCTGAAACGCCGTAAGATCACCCCGACTTATCACGAACGCATGGTTTGGGGTCAAGGTGATGCCTCGGGCTTAAAGGTCGTGCAAACCGGCATCGGCCGTATCGGCGCGCTGGCCTGCTGGGAACATTACAACCCGCTGGCCCGCTATGCGTTGATGGCCCAGCACGAGCAGATTCATTGCAGCCAGTTTCCCGGCTCCTTGGTCGGGCCGATCTTTGCCGAGCAAATTGAAGTGACGATCCGCCACCATGCGCTGGAATCCGGTTGCTTTGTCATCAACGCCACCGGCTGGCTCAACGATGAGCAAATCGACGCGGTCACTACCGAGCCAGCCCTGCAAAAAGCCCTGCGCGGCGGTTGCTGCACGGCCATCATTTCGCCGGAAGGCCAACATGTGGTCGAACCGTTGCGGGAAGGCGAAGGCATACTGATCGCCGATCTGGATATGAATTTAGTCACCAAACGTAAACGGATGATGGATTCGGTCGGCCATTACGCCCGGCCGGAACTACTTAGTTTGCGCATAGCCGACAGGCCGGCGGTACCGATGTTCAGCGACCTGCCAGCCGTTTCATCTCACCCCATCCAAGAGAGCGACCGCGATGATGCTATCAGCACAAACTAAAGCCGGCGTGGCAGAGCTGATCGCCGATCTGCAATCCTTAGGCTTACGCCTGGAAGGCAGCGAAGTCGGCATCACAGGACGGCGTGGCGGTGCCGGCCCTTCTGACCACAAAGCCGTTAACTTGTCGGGCCGAACTGTGATGATACCGATTGCCACGGTCTCGGCTTGCGAGTCGCCGTTCGTCGCCAGTCGGCCCGATGTCAACGGTATCAGCGAGATTCGCCGAGACGGCGCTGTGGTCAGCCACGTTCAATTCCCGCGCCAGCCACGTTTTTATGATTTGCAAACGGTAGACGGCATTCCCTATTCGCAGATCGCCACGCTGCATTCGGCAGATGTGTTAGCGACCACGCTGCTGCAATCCTGCATCCGTTACGGCAACCGCAAAACGTCCTGCCAGTTCTGCGCCATCGGCCAGTCGCTGGCGGCGGGCAAAACCATCTTGCGGAAAACGCCTGGACAACTGGCCGAGGTCGCGAAAGCCGCGGTCGAACTGGATCAGGTCAAACACATGGTCATGACCACCGGCACGCCGAATCTCACCGACAGAGGCGCGGCACTGCTCTGCGAAAGTGCCGAAGCCGTTAAGGCGTTCGTCGATCTGCCGATTCAAGGCCAATGCGAGCCGCCGGATGACGACGTCTGGTTCGAGCGCATGAAGGCTTGCGGCATTGATAGTTTGGGCATGCATCTGGAAGCGGTGACGCCGGCAGTGCGCGAACGCATCATGCCCGGCAAGGCCGGCGTACCGATGGAACGTTACATGGACGCCTTCGACGCCGCGGTAGCGGTGTTCGGTAGCGGTCAGGTGAGTACCTATATCCTGGCGGGCTTGGGCGACACGCCGGAAGCGATTCTGTCGATTTCCGAACAGTTGATCGCCAAAGGCGTTTACCCCTTCGTGGTGCCGTTCGTGCCGATCAGCGGCACACCCTTGCAAAACCATCCGGCACCGACACCGGCGTTTATGGCGAAAATCCTGCCGCCGTTGGGCGCGATGCTGAAGCAGGCAAACCTGATATCCCAAGACATGAAAGCCGGTTGCGCCAAATGCGCAGCCTGCTCGGCACTGGCCAGTTATGAGGTGTGAGATGTGGAGCAACGACTTTAAACCGTATTTTGCCAACGCTTACCTGATCAAATTCGTCACCGAAGATTGGGAACGCAAGCAAATGCGGGCGCTGCGCCAAGCCGTGTTCTGTGAAGAACAAGGTATTTTTGCCGGCGACGATCTGGACGACATCGACCACATCGCCACCCCTATCGTCGCCATCGCCTGCGTCGCCGGCCTGCCGGATCGCGTTGTCGGCACTGTGCGTATTCATCAGGAACAACCCGGCGTGTGGTGGGGATCGAGGTTGGCGGTGGATCAGGACTACCGCAAACAAGGCAGTCTGGGCGCCGCTTTAATCAAACTGGCGGTAACCAGCGCCCACGCCCAGGGTTGCACCCGCTTTCTGGCGCAGGTGCAAAGCCGCAACCAATTGCTGTTCCGCCGACTGCACTGGAAAACCTTGCAGGAAATCGCGATGCACGGGCGGCCGCATTATCTGATGCAAGCGGACCTGGCTTGGTATCCGCCTTATGCCAACGGCGCTATCGGTTTTGTAACGACCAGTCGGATCGCGGCATGAGTTCATTGACTGAATTGACCAAGAGCATTCAACAAGGCTTGGGGCTGGCGCATAAGCGCGACATCGCCGAGGTGGTGGGGAAACTTTATGGTTCCCACGGTCTCCGTGGGAACCCAGCCCCGGACGCTCCGGCGTCCCGAACCGCGGAGCGGTTCAGCTTGCATTCCCACGCGGAGCGTGGGAACGATGTACCCGTGGGCGATGACTGCGCGGCCATCCCCGACGGCGACGGCTTCCTGCTACTGGCAAGCGAAGGGTATTTGAACGACTTCGTCGCCAGCCAACCCTGGTTTGCCGGCTACTGCGGCGTGATGGTCAACGTCAGCGATATTTACGCGATGGGCGGCCGGCCAATCGCGGTGGTCGATGCGATCTGGAGCGACGGCGCTGGCCAAGCCAAGCCGATACTGGAAGGCATGGCAACGGCCGCGCAAGTCTACGGCGTGCCGGTGGTTGGAGGCCACAGCAATTTGCGTAACGACCGCCCGCAATTATCGGTAGCTATCCTGGGTCGGGCGCAAAAACTGTTGAGCAGTTTCGCCGCCAAACCGGAACAACAACTGCTGGCAGCCATCGATTTGCGCGGCCATTTTCGCGAACCCTATTTGTGGTGGGACGCCAGCACCGGCGCGCCACCGGAACGTCTACGCCAAGATTTGGAAATCCTGCCAACACTGGCCGAAACCGGCCTATGCGATGCCGCCAAGGACATCAGCAATGCCGGCGTAATCGGCACCTTATTGATGCTGTTGGAGTGCTCCGGTTTGGGCGGCGTGATCGATATTAACGCCATACCGCGTCCAAGCCACATCGATTTGGCAAGATGGTTGCGCTGCTTTCCCAGCTACGGCTTCGTGCTGAGCGTCGATACCCATGACACCGGCGACGTGATCGAACTGTTTAGCCTGCGCGGCATCGCTTGCGCGGCCATCGGCAAGACTGACGACAGTGGCCGGTTGCGGCTTAAAGCCGGCGACGCAGAGCAACTGCTCTGGGATTTAAACAGCGAAGCCCTGATCGGCTGCGGCCCAAACCGGCAGGACTAGCCATGCCAAGACTACGCATTGCCATGCTGACCCATTCCGTTAACCCGCGCGGCGGCGTGGTGCATGCGATGCAATTGGCGGAGGCCTTGCAGGAGTTAGGACACGATGTGACCTTGATCGCCGCAGCGGAACCCGGAAAAAAATTCTTTCGCGCCGTACGCTGCAACACAATATTGATACCGCTGCCGATATTGAGCGGCGAGCTGGTCGCCGCTGTCGGTCAGCGCATCCAGGCGTATATCGATTACTTCAGCCAATCCGCTACCGACTTATTCGATATTTACCACGCTCAGGATGCCATCAGCGGTTGCGCGATGGCCGAACTTAGCGAACGCGGCATCATCAATGGCTTTGTCCGCACCGTGCATCATTTGGATAGTTTCGACGACGCTTCATTGGCGAACTGGCAAAATCGCTCGTTTCTGGCGGCACAACAAGTCTTATGCGTTAGCCGAGATTGGCAGGACAAGTTGCACAAGCAGCATCGGATTGCTGCCACCCAAGTCAATAACGGCGTTGATGTGCAACGCTATTCGCCCGCGCCGCAAGCCCACGATGAAACCCTGCGCCAATCGCTGGGCTTGACCCGTGGCGAGCCGATTTTCCTGGCGGTCGGCGGCATCGAGGCGCGCAAAAATACTTTACGCATCTTCGCCGCATTCCGACAAGTTTTGCAGCAGCGTCCCAATGCGCAGTTGATCATTGTCGGCGGCGCCAGCTTGTTGAATCATGATGAGTATCGCCAGCGATTCAATGACGCTGTTTTCGAGAGCGGTATTCAGGAGGGGCACGGCCAACCATTGATCATCACCGGCCCATTGCCCGATGCGAACATGCCGAGTTTGTTTCGTCTGGCTGACGCACTGGTGTTTCCATCATTGACCGAAGGCTTTGGCCTGGTGGTGCTGGAAGCCATTATCTCCGGCACGCCGGCTATCGTTTCGCTGCGGCCGCCGTTTACCGATTACTTGCAGGATCAGGACTGCATCTGGACCGATCCGGAACACAGCGCAGCGATCGCCAAAGCAATGCTGGCGGCCATCGATGATTTTCCCAAGGAAAACCTGCCCAACATCGCGCAGCGCTTAAGCCGCGAATTTTCCTGGGCGCAGTCGGCCAATACCCATCTTGAAATTTACCGTTCACTCATCAACGCCAAAGGAACTCAACATGCCTGAAATGCGCTTCCGCGTCCGCTGGCCGGACCAAATCGAAAGCCTGTGTTATTCGCCGTCACTGGTGATCAAGGATTATTTCCAACCCGGACAAAGCTATCCCTTGCCGGAATTCGTCAAGTACAGCCGCGAAGCGTTGGAAATAGCCAGCGAGCGGGTACGGCAGAAATACGGCTACACCTGTTCCAGCGCGATGAGCCAACTGGCGGAAATCGAAGCCAAGGCCAGCCAATTTTTGGATAGCGACAATCCCCAAGTAAGCGTGATCGAGTTCATCGAATAAGCCAACACACCCCACTCAAATAGACGAGGACGCCATGAAAGAAAAATCAGCAAACACCCGCCTGCACTATGACACGATTATCGTCGGCGGCGGCCAAGCCGGTTTGTCCGTCAGTTATAAGCTGCAACAACACGGTATCAACCACATCATCTTCGAAAAACACCGCATCGGCCATTCTTGGCGCAACGACCGCTGGGACAGTTTTTGTTTGGTCACCCCCAACTGGCAATGCCAACTGCCGGACTATCCTTATCAGGGCGACGATCCAAAAGGCTTTATGCTGAAAGATGAAATCGTCGATTACATCGAAGCTTTCGCCAAAAAAGTGAATCCACCCATCATGGAAGGTGTTTCGGTGAATCGAGTCTGGCGTGGCGAGCAAGACCAATTGCATGTCAGCACCTCGGCCGGCGAATTTTCCGCCGACCATGTCGTGGTCGCAACCGGCGGCTACGACATTCCTATCGTGCCCGACTATGCCCACAGCCTGCCCAAACACATCACCCAGATTCATTCCGTCAATTACCGCAATCCGGAGCAATTGCCCGACGGTGAAGTGCTGGTGGTCGGCAGCGGCCAATCCGGCGTGCAGTTAATGGAAGACTTGCATTTGGCCGGCCGCAAGGTGCATCTGGCAGTTGGTAGCGCCCCGCGTTCGCCGCGTATGTATCGCGGCCGCGAAACCACGGAATGGTTGTTTGACCTGGGTTTTTATCAATTGACCATAGACCGCCATCCCCTGGGCGACGAAGCCAAACATAAAACCAATCACTATCTAACCGGGCGTAGCGGTGGTCACGAAATCGATTTGCGCCGGTTTGCCTTGGAAGGCGTGAAACTTTACGGCAGCATGACCAATATCAACGGCAGCCTATTGGAATTTTTACCCGACTTGACCAAAAACCTGGACGATGCCGACGAAATCTACGTCAACATCCGCAATGACATCGACCGTTACATCGCCGAGCATAATATCGATGCTCCGGTCGAACCGCCGTTCCGCAAAGTATGGGAACCCGAGTTCGATCCTACCCGCATTGATGCGGATGCCGAAAACATCACCAGCATCATCTGGGCCATTGGTTTTAGACCGAACTATCGTTGGATAGAGCTGCCGGCATTCGATGGCCGCGGCTTCCCGCAATACGATCGTGGAGTCAGCAACGTGGACGGTCTGTATTTTATCGGCTTGCCCTGGTTGCATACTTGGGGTTCCGGACGGTTCCTGGGGATTGCCGACGATGCTCAGTATTTAGCGGACGTGATTCAGAGCAAATTGGCGGTTAAGGCGGTGGCTGAGCTTTAATAATTGGCCGTCAGTGCGGCAAGGCCAGCATAGAGTGGGCTTTATAATACGGCTTATTGATCGAACTTAAACGAGTGGATGCACGGTGCAAATGCATGGCTTAACCTGGATAAAAACATGAAACACTTGTACGAAAACGTCGCGGATACGGTGATTGCGCATATCGAGCAGGGTGTTTACAAGCCAGGCGAAAAGCTACCCGGTGTCAGGAAGTTGAGTCAGCAATTGCATGTCAGCATCTCAACCGCACTGGAAGCCTATCGGATGTTGGAAGACAGCGGCAGGATTCAGGCGCGCTCGCGTTCCGGTTACTATGTCAGCAGCTTTCGCCGGCAGGCGATTGTGGAACCGCAAGTTTCCGATGCGCCGGTGACGCCAGCCAAGGTCACCGGCCAATCGCTGACCCGGCAAATCCTCCGCGCCGCCAAGGACCCGTATCAGATCAACCTGGGTTCGTCGGTACCGCACGCCGATTTCTTGCCCACTCATGCGCTGCAACAAGCGACCGGCAAGGTGGCGCGCAGCTTTGGTAAACGCTGTTTCGACGCCGACGAATTGCTGGGTAGTCAGGAACTACGCCGACAAATCGCCAAGCGCATGGTGGAATTGCAATGCGCCGACAGCCCGGACGACATTGTCGTTACCCACGGCGCGCGCGAAGCGGTCAGGCTGGCGTTAATGGCTATTTGCGAACCCGGCGACTTGATCGCCATCGAATCGCCCACCTTTTACGGCTTATTGCAAGTCATCGAATCCTGCGGCATGGAAGCGCTGGAGATTCCTACGCATCCGCGCGACGGTTTGTCGCTGGATGCGCTGCAAATGGCCATCGAGCAATGGCCGATCAAAGCCTGTTTGCTTGTCTCCAATTACAACAATCCGCTGGGTTCGTGCATGAGCGACGAGCGCAAGCAAGCCTTGGTGGCCTTGCTGGAACAACATCAGATTCCGCTGGTCGAGGATGACGTCTACGGCGACCTGGGCTTTGGCTTGCGGCGGCCTTCGGTCTGCAAAGCCTGGAGCCGAAACGGCCAGGTGTTGTATTGCAACTCCTTCGCCAAGACCCTGTCGCCAGGCTTGCGGGTGGGCTGGCTGGTGCCGGGCCGCTATATGGCACGGGTGGAAAACCTGAAATACATGCAGCATCAGGCCGTGCCAACCCTGAACCAATTGATAGTCGCGCAGATGTTGGAGCAAGGCGGTTACGACCGCTACCTGCGGCATGTGCGTCAGGACTATGCCCGCAACGTGGCGTTGGCGGTGAACGCGGTCAGCCTGTTATTCCCGGAAGGCACGCGAGTAACCCAGCCCGAAGGCGGTTTTGCCTTGTGGGTGGAACTGCCGGCCGGCGTCGATGCCATGGCACTGCACCGCCGGGCCAGCCAGGAAAATATCATCATCGCTCCCGGCCCCTTATTCTCGGCCACGCAAAAGAAATACGGCAATTTCATTCGCTTGAGTTGCGCCGTGCCTTGGAACGACAGGGTAGAAAAGGCGTTGAAGAAGTTGGGCGATATTGCTGGGGATTTGCTGGCACAAAATCCCCAGTGACTGCAGTTAATTTGATAACGTGGGTATAGTTGTCTTAGCTAATGAAATTGGATGTTGACCGCGACCGGCGGGTTTTTGCCGCTCGTAACCAATCCATTAGCGCTGCCGCACAAACAGACTAGCGCCCTGCCATATCGGCTTTGCGTGCAATCATTTTGTCAGCCAAGGCCAGGGTACCGCCGCTGTCAAGAATGACTTGGCGGATTTTCTCGTCCGGAATCCGTAACACCACGTTTATGGCCTGCTTGATGTCGTCGGCGCTCATCTCGGCAAAGAGTTTGACGGCGTGCGGGTTATCGGTATCGCGGCGCAACAGCTCCAGTTCGTCGACGCAGGTACCGAATGCTTTGCCTTTCGGATCGCCCTGAGCCCGAAAGGCCAATGCGCCGCCCACATCCAATGTCAGCACTTTGCCACCGGCAACACCTTGGTTATCGCCATTGTAGCCGGCGACATCCCAGTTGGCGGTCCAGGCGTGCACACCGAACCAGTACCGTGCCTGTTTGCGTTCGCTGTCATTCAGATGAGCAATGCATTTTTTGGTGAGTTCGACCCATTCTGTCGCCACCTGGTCCGCCGCAATTGTTCTCACATAGGTCAAAGTGGGCGCTCCAGCCAGTTGATAGAGCTCGGCTGCGATCAGCTCATTGCGCGCATGCGCCGCAGATTCCAGTGTTTTCACGTAGTAGCGTCGACCGTTACTGTCCTGAAAAATGCCTGCTGGATTGCTACCCAATTGCCCGCCTATCCGTTGCAGGGTGGTGGTATCAATAGTCGCAGTATCGGCACACATCGTTATGCGCCGGCTTAAGGGATGGGTTTAGTGCGACGCACCAGCGCAAGCTGCGCCGGTGTTTCGATGGCGCCCTTACGCACGTGCCGAACGGCATTGATCGCTTCTTCGGCGTCCATGCCCAGTTCCACCAACAGCCGCGCCGCGATCATGCCCGCCCGACCCAAGCCGCCTTTGCAATGTACCAGCACATCTTGGCCGCTGCGCAACATCTCTCGGATCTCATGGCCTTGTGTGACCCACTGCTGTTCGAAAGCCAGAGTAGGCACGGAAAAGTCGGCAATCGGCAAATGGCGCCATTCGATGCCGCGTCGGCGAATTTCATGCCCGATCTGCGGCACCTTGAGGGCTTTAAGCTCTGCGGGTTCGACGAGTGTCAACACCAGTTTTGCCCCCCAGGCAGCGATGGCATCCAAATCGATACCGAGGTCGCGCTCCCAGGCCCCCGTGTAAGCAAAGTGGTCGTGCTTGCCGGGGCAGAAAGTAATGCCGATCCTTCCATGCGCAGGACTCGCACGCAGTTCTGCGATCTGCAGCGGATGTGTGTGGCTGGTCCGTACAGCTGTCATATTGCTATCCTGCCGGAATATTGAAGGGAGGAGTTTTTAATTTTTAGAATTGAGTTGTCCGCATGCCGCTAATACATCATCACCTTTAGTGCCTCTTATTAAGGTCGGGATTCTAAAGGTATCTAAAATTGCCTTAAAATTTTCGACTTCAATCAGATCAGGACTCTCGTAACGTGAGCCAGGGAAAGCATTAAATGGAATTAAATTTATATAAGCCCTTTTGCCTTGCAGTAACGCGCCCAATTTTTTAGCATCATCCGCAGTATCGTTTAAACCTTTTATCAGGATATACTCATAAGTAATAAATTGTTTCTTTTGCAAAGGTATGGCGTCAATATAATTTAATACTTCAGCGAGCGGATATTTTTTATTAATCGGAATAAGTTCATTCCTTTTTTCAGTGAACGGTGAATGCAGCGATAAGGCCAAGTTCACGCCGGGCACTTCCTGGAGCCATCTTTTCAGTCCGGGAATATAACCGGCCGTTGAAATCGTAATCTTTTGCACGCCAATTGACGTACCACGTTGCGATAAAAAAATTTCACAGGCTTTTTTAACGGCGTCAAAGTTATGTAAAGGTTCGCCTTGCCCCATAAAAACAATATTTAAAATCCGCTCTTCTCCTGGCCTGTTGCTTGCCAACCAACGCCAAGCCTGCAGAAATTGTCCAACCATTTCACTGGTAGTCAAATTCCGCTTAAGCCCTTGTTCTCCGGTAAAACAAAAAGAGCAATTCATGGCGCAGCCAACCTGCGAGGACAGACAAATAGAATATTTGTTGTTAAACGGAATAAGGACAGTTTCGACTTTGTGCTGGTCCTTGAGCTTAAACAGAAATTTTACTGTTCGATCTTTTGACGACTCTTGCACGGTATCGATTTCCGGCAAGGAAAAATCGAAATGTTTTTCAAAAAAAGCCAATGAGGATTTTGAAATATTATCTCGGCATTGCATGCTTTCTTTTTTCTTATAATGCCAATTAAATAGAATACCTGCTACCGATTGATTTAAATCATTCTGCTTTATAACGGCTTCTAAATCAGCATAATTTAAATCGTAAAAAGATTGTTTCAAAACTTCTCCTGGCAATGCCGACATTTTACCTATCCCTGCAGGCTTGAAAATTGGGTATTATTTTCCGAATCTACGCAGATCCGCAATGCCTCAATACCACACCCGCACCCCGACGACACCTCGTAGACTGTGTTGGTGCTCGCGGAGTGATTCTTCCTCGACATAGTCCATACCCACATAAGGCGCAAATTCGCGTGCGATCTCGTAACGCAAGCGAAAGCCGGCTTCAAACTCGGTAATGCCGGCCTTGACGCCGCGATTTTTTATATCTTCGGCCGCTACATTCACTTCCACCCGCGGTTGCAGAATCAGGCGTTGGGTCAAGAGCATTTCGTAACCCAGCGTCAATCGCCCCAGCACGTTGCCTTTCTCGTTAATGAACATCGCACTGTCCACTTCGATAAAATACGGCGCCAGCCCTTGAAAGCCGATCACCGCATCAAACGTGCGCTCCGGTTCTATCGCCCGCCGCGCACCGATTTGAAAGTCCCAAAACGTATCAATATTTCGGCTATACAGCACTTGCAAGTCGGCGCGGCCAAAGATGTTTTGATCGGCGGAATAATCGCCTTCTGATTTCAACCACAGTTTATTTTCGTCGGTGCCGGTCCAGTTTTGCACGTCCCATTTGAACAGATGCAAGTCTTGATTACCTTCGTATTCCAATCTGTCGGCCTTGAAATGATTAAAAATCATCGAGCTATCGTGCGCAGTAGCAACGGAACAGAATAAGGCCAAGCAAAGCCAGGCATTGCGAGCACTGAACAGGGCTTTAACGATGTTCATGCTCAGCCCTTTCCACGATCAATTTACGAAACATGCCGGTATCCATGTGATACAGCAGATGACAGTGAAAGGCCCACTCGCCTTCCGCATCTGCCGGCACATCGACGCTCACCGTCTGACCGGGCTTGACGTTGATCACATGTTTTTTCGGGTTGTACATGCCATTCCCATTGTCCAGGTACTGCCACAGGCCGTGGATATGGATGGGATGGTTCATCATGGTTTCGTTGACATAGGTAAAGCGAATCCGCTCGCCGAATTTGACCCGAATCGGCTCCGCATCCGCAAACTTGGTGTCGTCGAACGACCAGATATAGCGCTGCATATTGCCGGTTAGCCTGAGTTTGATTTCCCGATCCGGCGGCCCCATTAGCGCATGGTTGGGTTGCGCGGCGATTAACTGGCTATAGCTCAACGGTTTGGCGGTATCGCTGGCATCAGCCACTGGCATGACGTGGCCGGCATGTAGATTTGACTGCGCCTCGGCAGTGGCATGCTGATGGCCGCTGTGCTCCATCATGGTGGAATCTTGTGTAAGCGAGTGCTCTGCGTGCGAGTGCGCAACTTCCGCAGCGACCGCTGGTTCATCCGGCACTTCATGAGCAGAGTGGCCGGCATGCTCGCCACCCATGTCCGCCAAGGTCAACAAAGTCATGGGTCGCATTTTGGGCAGTTCAGCATGTAGATCCGCGCGTGGCGTCAGCGTCGCGCTGGCATAACCGCTACGATCCATCGCCTCGGCAAAAATACTGTAAGCCTGTTCGGTTTGCGGCTCCACCAACACATCGTAGGTTTCCGCGACCGCTATCCGAAACTCCTCCACATCAACCGGCTCGACGGGTTGCCCGTCGGCGGCAATCACCGTCATTTTCAGACCCGGCAAACGCACATCAAAATGGGTCATTGCCGAAGCATTGATAAAGCGCAAACGCACTGTTTCGCCAGGCTTGAACAGATAGTGCGGTTTCGCTTCCGCGGTTTGGCCATTGATCAAAAACCGGTAATTGGCGCCGGTCACGTCGGCCAGATCGGTAGGCTCCATACGCATTTCACCCCAGGCCAGCCGATCACTAACGGTCTCCCAAAAACCCAAGCGCTGAATATCGACGAAGAAATCGCCCACTGTGCGCTGCTGAAAATTGTAATAGTCGCTTTGCTTTTTTAAGCGGGCCATGGTCCGTTGCGGATCGGCACGCGGCCAGTCGGACAGCATGACCACATAATCGCGATCTACCGTTTGCTGCTCCTGTTGTGGGGCGATGATCAGCGCGCCGAACAAGCCCAGTTGCTCCTGCATACCCGAATGGCCGTGATACCAGTAGGTACCGTTTTGCTTGACTTTAAATTGATAGGTAAAAGTCTGGCCCGGCTCAATACCGTCGAAACTGATGCCCGGCACGCCGTCCATTTGGTAAGGCAGAATGATGCCGTGCCAGTGTATTGAAGTGGATTCTTTGAGTAGATTAGTAACCTCTAAGGTCACGTCCTCGCCTTCCCGCCAATGCAAGGTGGGCGCCGGCAAGGCAGCGTCCGCCAGCACGGCCTGCTGGGTTTCGCCGATTAGATTGATCGATTTTTCCGAGATCGACAAACGATAAACATCGGCCTGGGTCCCGCTGGACACCAAGCTAGCCAGCAATAGCCAAGCCGCCGAATACCTAGCGCCGGAGAAATCCCAATAGTGCATAACACCTCTAAAGACCGATTAGCAGGTGTTTACTCTAACATTTTTAAAGGGATCGATACTTTACTGAACGCCAACGCGGGTTTTGCTGGTGACTAATTAGCGCGGCCGCAATATCGTTGCTCCCACGTGCCGCAAGCTCGGTCAGGCTCTGGATTACGGCGTTAATCGTCCAGCACAAAGTCGCGCGAATCGCGCATACCTTCCAGAAAACTAAACAAGCGTTGCGGACTTATAAGACAGCCGGCCGCCGCTTTTCGGGGCATGATTTCTACTAATACGCCCTGTGCGGTCAGCTTGTTCAAGATTTGGTACATGAAAAAATCCAGCGTTTCCGCCACGCCTATCATGTTTTCCCATTCGCCGACCGCCGCCTCGTCGGCGTAACGCCGGTAGGGCCAGACCGGCAAGGTTTCGTGACCGTCCACCACCCGCAAGATCCATTGCCGGCTTTCCTTCAAGCCCCAGACTTCGTCCATTTCGACGATGCGATACATAAAATATTCCAACAGATCTTCATCGCTCATGGATTGAGCTGCATCATATTCTTCTTGGTAGGGTTCGTAGCGCATAGTAAAGATCCGGAAATGGAAAACCACTTTGCAGCAATAATCGCACCACGCTAATCGGCCACCATTTAGCCCGCCAAACTCGGCGAATTGTCGGGTTTGCGCACAAATAGGCCCTATCGCCGCGCGTTGACTAAGCGATTGATTGTCGCGTAAGCGACAAAACCTCAAGCTATTGCCGCACAGCGCGTATTTAGCAAAAAAGCCTAATCCGATAAGTTGTATAGTTGCGGGCCCTTAGCATAAACAAGTAAACCCATGAAATTACTGATACGCAATCTTCCCCGCACCACCACCGAAGCCGAATTACGGGCCATGCTCGCGGCACACGGCAGCGTGCAGTCCTGTTCGCTGGTGATGGATAAAGACACCCATAGCTCGAAAGGCTTTGGCTTTGTAGAGATGCCCAAAGCCGGCGAAGCCAAGGCCGCCATCAAAACCCTGAATGGTCTGGAAATGGACGGCAACCGGATTCGCGTGAAGAAGGCCGAAACCAACACTGGCGAAGCTGCCGATGACTAAACCCGGCAAGCAAGATCCGTTGCATGGCATCACGCTGGAAACACTACTGACCCGTTTGGTAGAAAAATATGGCTGGGCGGAATTGGCCAGCCGCATCGACATCAACTGCTTTGCCAAAGACCCCAGTATTAGTTCCAGTCTGAAGTTTTTGCGTAAAACGCCGTGGGCGAGGCAAAAGGTTGAGGCGCTTTATTTGCAGAGTTCGTGGACAAAAACTCAAGATTAGCGCGCTATGCGGATGCGGCCTTATTGGCCCAGGGCAACCAGACGTGCAAGTCTTTGTGGTTAAAAACGATTGCCGGCGACGCGACCATACTGATGGACCGGGAAACCTGGAAAGTATCCTGCTGTTAAAAACTGCTAACGCCGGCTCTCGGCACCGCCATCATCGCGAATAGCAGTCTGTAAATCGATCATGCTCTGCTGACTCACCCGGATTACGCCCCGATACGGCCGGTCCAAATCCAGAATAATGAACACCATGACCACAATCAGCCAGACCATGATGTAAGTGACGAACGATGTGCGATGTCCGGCCAGACCATTGGTATAACCCACCAGCGCCCCGCTCATGACAAAGGTGATGTACAACAAACCCAGCACCAACTCGGGTACATGCCGCTTCACCTCGGCATCGCGTTTGCCAAAATTATCGATCAAATCGTTCAAGGCGGGGATAAACAAACCGGTGGTAACCGGACTGGGTGCCTGTTCATTCACTTGCCGGGCGTAATCCCAAAGCTTCGTTTGCATGCGTCCGGCCTCCGCGATCAGCGCTTCCCTCTGCCCACGCTGAGTGAGATCAACAGTACCGGTTCTTACCCGCAAATCCAGGTAGTTGCGTATTAAGCTGCTGACTTCTGCACTGACCGGCTTCGGCAATAATTGCGCGCGCAAATAAGCAGTGCCGATAGCATTGGCTTCGTCGACCACCGCCTCGCTGCGACTATCGTAGCGCTGTAAGGACAAGGAGAAGGTAAACCCCAGCAGCAATGCCAGAATGCCGAGTAAAGACCCGGAGATCGAATTGACATGGGCTTTGAAATTATCATCCACCTTAGGGTTAATTTTTAAACCCAAGCGATAACCCAGTTCGATAGTGAGCGCCATGGATACCAGCAACACACAGGCGATCAGTAAACTATCGATGTCGTAAGTAATCTCGTTCATGATTTGAATTGGCAAAAGCAACTGACAGGAAATTTGGGCAAACTTACCGTGGCTTGATTATGGAGGACAGGTGAAAATTTGTCATTCCGGCATCTGCCGGAAGCGCAAAGTCCTTCAGCTATTAATTCGGCCTTGTTTAACACGGGTACACCATTGGGGCTGAGTCTGTCGACGCCTGATCTGGCATATCTTTCGACAAGGCTCTCCTGAGCGCAGCCGAAGGACTCAGAGATTAAGGCCCAAGCCAAGCTCGGTAAGCAGCCTCGCGGGTCCGCTGCCTGAGTTTAACCTATCATTCAGTTGGACAACTGCTGTTGCTGGGCCTTGGCGTTGAAATGATCAATATCGGTAATCAACTCGCAGTGGCTTAAATCATTTTGCAATTGCGTGTAATAAAAATAAGCGCCGCTGCCGCCCAACCATACTTGGGTGGGCTCACTGCTGACCGAATCTATGATCAGCTGTAATTCGTCAAGGGTCACTTGCTCCGGCGGCGTCTTGACCAAGCCCATGACTATGACGTCCGGCTTCAAATGCTGACAAGCCTCGATAATATCTTTGGCTGGCAGATCGGCACCCAAGTAGTAGCAGTTATATCCCTGGTTAGCGGCAATTAGGCAGCTCACCAATATGCCAAACTCGTGCGGATCGCCGCTCGGCGTGGCGAACAGCATGCCCGGATTGTTTTTCGAGTGGTGGTGCAAATTGTTCACCATGCTCAACACAATCCGCTTAATACAGCTGGAAAACATGTGTTCCTGGGCGATGTTCAACTTTCCGTCATGCCAAAGTTCGCCCACTGTTTGCAAGGCAGGCAACAAAATGTCTCTGGCGTAGTCCAAGGGCTCGGCGGCAATCAGAGCCTTCTTCAACAACTGTTCGCAGCGTTCGATTCTATATTGTTTCAACGAGTCGATGATCTGCGCTAACAAAGGCGACTGTTCTTTCGCCGGTTGTACGCTGACTTGCTTCTGGAAGTCTTGTAGTTGCTGGTTGTCCAGGGTCGCCAGCTTGCCGATGGGATGGCCCTTTCGGGTCAGATTGACCAATAGCGTCAATTTTTCCAAATCCTGTTGCGAATAGAAACGCCGCCCGGTGCTGTTCCGCGCCGGCATGATGCAGGCGTAGCGACGTTCCCAGGCTCTTAGTGTTTCCGCTGTTAATCCGGTTAAGGAGGTAATCGCTTTAATTGAGTACATTGTTCAACTTTTGTATAGAAAATACTTTGACAAACATTCTACATTCTAGTAAGTTATTTGCCAACAACTTAAATAACCAAGTGAATTGATTATGTCCAACTTAGCCGCATTGCCAATCGATAGCGAGATGGATTCGATAACAGAATCCCAACCCAACTCACTTGCCGTTCAAGTTGAACAGGCCAGGCAGACTTTGTTAGGGTTGCTACTGGAAAACAAGCAAACCAACATATTGATAATTAACAGGTTCTTGAACGACCTCAACTCCGGAGTGGACAGCTCGGACTTGATTGTCGCTAAGAACTCAGACGACTATAGAAGGCTGTTGCAATTACTGGTCAATAGCCAGTCGGTGTACAGGAACAACTCAGGCCTTGAAGGTGAGAATACCGGACAGGGCAAAGTTGTACAAGCCGAGAATGTTGTACAACTTATGGGTTCGGAGTTTGCACAACAATCCCTGATCGCCCGTTCAGTCAATCGCTTGTTGTACAGCCTGCACTTGTTACCGGTATTTTTGTTGGACAGTGCGGCGCAAGCAGAGGGCATATTGACCACGGACACAGAAGACGGCGCAGATTTCAAAAAACGCTTGGGCAAAGCCAAACGGGAATTAAGAAGCTTGCGCCAGGAAATGATATCCGCCAACACCGGATTGGTGGCGTTCGTGGCGCACAAGTACAAAACCAGTAACTTGAGCTTTGAAGATTTGATGCAGGAAGGTCTGGTCGGGCTAATTAAAGCAGTAGACAGATTCGACCCGGATCGCGGCATCTGCTTTTCCACTTACGCCATTTATTGGATCAGACAGGCCATATCCCGCCTGATCGTCAAACAAGAAAAAATTGTGCGTTTGCCGGTGGCTTTGGCCGAAAAAGCCGCCACCGTATTCGAAGCCATGCGCAGTTGCTACCTTAGATATGAGCGCTGGCCAAGCATCGCCGAATTAAAACTGGCTTGCGATTTATCCGAGCAAGAGATTAAAACCATCAGCAGCTACTATCAGGCCACGCATTCTTTGGATGCGTCTATAGGAGATGATGACGATAACCTGGAATTGATGGCAAAAATGCAGCAGCATCAATTCAGTCTGCCACTCGATGAACTAATTGATCAGGATCTGGCTCAATATGTCGACAAAGCAGTTGCTTCGCTACCGGAAAAACAGGCGGCGATATTAACCATGCGTTTCGGTCTGCGCGATCACACGGAAATGACCTTGCAGGCAGTAGCGGATCAGCTGCATGTTACTCGGGAGAGAGTCAGGCAAATTCAAAATGAAGCATTAAAAAAACTGAAACAACAATTTGGCTTTGACCTTATGCTATTTCTCGAACCCAAGGACGGCTAACAATAACAATCATTGACCCAGGTCAGGCTAACACTACAAGAGGAGTGATTATGTCATCAGAAAAACAAAACACCAGTAAGCAAACGCCGCAGTCCGACTGGAAGTTGGAACTGGATAAGCAGTGGAAGCACGTCTCTACCAAAGCGGGCGACTTCTTCAACGATCATAAGAGTATGTTTTCGTTAACCAACATCGCCGCCGCCGTAGGTGGCACGTTGACCGTGGTCTGGCTGGCCAGCGGCGTTTACATCGTGGACCAAGGCAATCGAGGCGTGGTAAGCCGCTTTGGCGCTTACACGGAAACCACCCTACCCGGCCCACACTGGCATATTCCCGCGCCTATCGAAAGCGTCGCCAATGTCAACGTAGAGCAACAACGGTTTATCGAAGTGGGCTACACCGACGCCAGCCGGGTGAACAAATCATCTGTGATTCCGCAGGAATCGCTAATGCTGACCGCCGACGAAAACATCATTACCGTGCGTCTGGCTGTGCAGTATCAAATCAATAACGCCCGAGACTACTTGTTCAATGTCAAAAACAACGAAAACACGTTGAAACAACTCACTGAAAGCGTGGAGCGCGCGGTGATCGGCCGCAACAATATGGACTTCGTGTTAACCGAAGGCCGTAGCCAAATCGTCGCCGAGATCAAAGAGCAAATCCAGGAAGCCATGGATGCTTACAAGGCAGGCATCAGCATTGCCAGCGTCAACTTGCAGGATGCACAACCACCCGAAGAAGTGCAAGGCGCATTTGAAGATGCGATCAGGGCTAGAGAAGACAAGCAACGTTTGATTAACGAAGCGGAAGCCTACGCTAACGAAGTGATTCCGAAAGCGCGCGGCGCCGCATCCCGGATTATTCAAGAAGCGGAAGCTTACGAAGCCGAGAAAGTCGCCAAAGCCAAAGGCGAAACCGAGCGTTTCGATCAATTGCTGGTGGAATACGAAAAAAGCCCTGCCATCACCCGCAAGCGTTTGTACCTGGAAGCCAAAGAAAAGCTGTACAGCAGCACCAATAAAATCATGCTGAACGAAGACCAATCCAGCCCGATGATGTATATGCCCTTGCCGCAAACCATGACTCAACATGCGCAGCCCGCGGCCAGCCATACGGAACCGGAAGTTAGCGCAGAACCGCACAACGGAGACAAAAACGCCGTTCGCAAATCAACCGGCAACGAATTACGTCCTAGCAGGAGCAAACCATGAGCAGCAAAACCACCCAAGTTTTAATTCCGGCCGGTTTAACCCTGTGCGTACTGGCCTATATGTCGGTTTTTTACGTCAAAGAAAACGAAAAAGCCATTTTGTTTCGTCTCGGGGAGATGGTCACGTCCGACTACACCCCCGGGCTACATTTCAAGACCCCCATCATCAATAACGTCAGTACATTTGATGCGCGTGTGCTGACCTTGGATGCCAAATCCGAGCGTTTTCTTACCTCCGAGAAGAAGAACGTTATTGTTGACTCATTCGTCAAATGGCGAATCGGTGATGTGGGTCTCTTTTACACCACGGTCGGCGGCGACGAGTTTCAAGCCAATCTGCGCCTGGACCAAATCATGAAAGACGCCATGCGTAGCGAGTTCGGTGTACGGACCATCAAGCAATTGATCTCCGAAGACCGCAACGAACTAAGGCAAACCTTGCTGGCTAAATTAGCGCCGGCCGCCGAAAAGTTCGGCATTGAATTGATCGACATCCGCGTTAAACGCATCGATCTGCCGCCGGAAGTCAGCAGCTCGGTGTACCAACGGATGCGTGCCGAACGCGAGCGGGTCGCCAGAGAATTCCGTTCTCAAGGTGCCGAAAGCGCCGAGCAAATCAGCGCGGAAGCCGATAAGCAAAAGCACGTGATAGTTGCCAATGCCCAGCGCGATGCGGAAAGCATTCGCGGTCGCGGTGATGCGCAATCCGCGGAAATTTACGCGAAAAGCTACGGTAAAAACCCCGAGTTTTATGCGTTCTACCGCAGCTTGCAGGCATACCAAACCTCATTTGAAAAAACTCAGGATACTTTGGTGTTAAAACCAAACTCCGACTTTTTCAAATACTTCTCCAGCGAAAAGTAAGTTAGGAGACAGCTATCATGAAAAAAATGTTTATTTTTCTCTCCATCCTGATCGTAGCAGGGTTGGTGGTGTCGGCGGTGATGAACCGCAACATGCCGCAATACGATCCGCATTATGAAATTTCGTACTCCGACTTTATCGAAGACGTGCGTAATAAAGTGGTCACGGAAGTGGTGATAGACGGCAACTACGTTGACGGCCAACGCCAGAACGGCACACGCTTTGCCACTTACAACCCCAACGACTCCCGGATGATCGACGAGTTGCTGGAATACGGCGTGAAAATCAAAGTCGAGAAGCCCCAACAACCCTCCACTTTGATGAACATCCTCATTTCTTGGGCGCCTACCCTGCTGCTGATCATGGTGCTGGTGTATTTCATGCGCAAGCAGGCAGCGATGGGCGGCCGCGACGGCCAGATGGGTTTCGGTAAAAGCCGCGCCAAGTTGATGGCTGAAGACCAGATCAAGGTGCGCTTTACTGACGTGGCCGGCGTGGAGGAAGCCAAGGAAGACGTCGTGGAAATGGTCGACTTCCTTAAAGATCCGGGCAAATACGAAGCCTTGGGCGGCAAAATTCCGCGCGGCGTGCTGATGGTGGGCCCTCCGGGTACCGGTAAAACCTTGTTAGCCAGAGCGATTGCCGGCGAAGCAGGCGTGCCGTTCTTCTCCATCTCGGGTTCCGATTTCGTGGAAATGTTCGTCGGTGTCGGTGCCTCCCGCGTCAGAGACATGTTCGAACAAGCCAAAAAGCGTGCCCCCTGCATCATATTTATCGATGAAATCGATGCAGTCGGCCGGCAACGGGGCGGCAGCGGTATCGGCGGCGGTAACGACGAACGCGAACAAACGCTCAACCAATTGCTGGTGGAAATGGACGGTTTCAGCGGCAATGAAGGCATCATCGTTATCGCCGCTACCAACCGCGCTGACGTGCTCGATAAGGCTTTGTTGAGACCGGGCCGTTTCGACAGGCAAGTTCAAGTCGGTTTACCGGACATCAAAGGCCGCGAGCAAATTTTAAGAGTGCACGGCGCCAAAGTCCCGCTGGCCGAAGATGTGAATATCAACGATCTGGCCCGCGGCACACCCGGATTTTCCGGTGCCGAATTGGCCAACCTGATCAATGAAGGCGCTTTGTTTGCTGCTCGTAACAAAAAGCGCGTCGTGACCATGAACGATTTGGATAAAGCCCGCGACAAAATGATTATGGGTGTGGAAAAACGCACCATGGTCATGACCAAGGAAGACTTGTTGATGACGGCTTACCACGAAGCCGGCCACGCCATCGTCGGTCGCAATGTGCCTGAACATGATCCTGTCTACAAAGTCAGCATCATGCCGCGCGGCGGAGCTTTGGGTATCACCATGTTCTTGCCGGAGCGCGACCAGTACAGCGCTTCCAAGGATAAGTTGGAAAGCCAGATCGCCAGTTTGTTCGGTGGCCGGGTAGCAGAAGCCTTGATTTACGGTAAAAACAAAGTCACCACCGGCGCGTCCAACGACATCATGCGGGCTACGCAATTGGCTAGAAACATGGTCACCAAGTGGGGATTATCAGACCGTTTAGGTCCCATGGATTACGGCGATAGCGAAGGCGGCTATATGGGTCCGCAATCCAAGCCGATGTCCGAAAAAATGGCCCAAACTATTGATGAAGAAGTGCGGGCGGTGATCGATGCTAACTACAACCGCGCCGAAGCTATTCTGAAAGAAAACATCGAAGTGTTGCACAACATGGCTCAAGCCTTAATGGATTGGGAAACCATCGATAAGTATCAGATTGACGAACTGTTACAAGGTAAAAAACTTGCACCACCGGAACCCGAAGTAGAAGAACCCAAATCGTTTGAAGAGATTGAAGACTCAATAAACGAAGAAACCGGCGGTCACCTGGATCAAGGACAAATATTGGCGTCCTAAAAGTCCTCCTCTATGTACCCTCCAAACGCTGTACTCCTGGAGGGTATCTTTTTTTCAGAGGTAGCAATATGCATACTCAATCGATAACCACAAAAACCATGAATTTCCTGCAATTGTTGTTGCAGATTAATTTTAATGCAGCGGTGATTTTATTATTGATCAGCGGTGCAGCCACCATATTCGGCAATACCCTGTTTTTTGAAGATAACAGCGACTTGTACGGTCCATTGGCAAACAATATGCGGTTAATGATGTTTTATTTGTGCTTAATCCAAATCGCAGCGTACAGTTTTTATAAATTAAGCAACAGCCCGGAAGCATTGGCGGCGTTAGGGGTTTTTCTGCTGCTATTAATCGGCTCCCTGGAGTTTTACTGCTCGATTAATCAAATTGAAATCGACGAAAACTACCGGCAATTATTTATTTATTCGGGCTTATCGCACCTGCTTTATGGCGGCTGCGCGGCCATGCGCCACCAGCAAAACTAGAGATTGGTAATTTTCCGGTAGAAAGCGGGCTAGAATTAGACATAAAAAGCCGAAGCGCCTGACGGTGATTTAATTGCACAGATTTAAATACCGTTTTATTGGCTTTACCTGTCCAGAAAAATAATAACAACGCTGAGCAGAAAGCTCCGCGAGGGGGAACATCAAATGCACATCAAATTTCCGTTTGACTCACACAAGCCCATTGCCGGCGAGGCCTGCATCGATATAGACAAACCTGTCGACGATGTTTTTCATTATGTTGGTGAAAATTTTTTTGAAAACTATCCGAAATGGGCTGTGGAAGTAGTCGATTTTGAACCTCTCGACGGCAAGGAAGTATTCATCGGCGCCAAGGCCAAGCAAATTCGTAACGACAACAACGGCGAAATAGAATCGGTTTTTGAAATTACTGAATATCAACCCAAATCCAAGCTGATCTTTCAAGGATTGACCCAACCTTACAAGCATAGCTATCTGCTCGAAGCCATTCAAGAAGATCGTCAACCTACCCGCTTGACGTTTCGTTTTGAGTTCTTGGAGTTGGAGGTATTTATGCGGCCTTTTGAAAAATTAATTCGTTGCGCGATCGAAGACGGTGCGGAAAACACCGTCGAAAACATCAGAAATTTAATATTAGTAGAATGCAACTAGCATTTACAAACTCATAATTATTATAAAACCCGGAGTTTAACCATGGCTTTTATTGTTGAAAAAGATAGCGGACTGATTCCGCAAGTACTTTCCGCTATTTTGGACGAATGCGTCAACGGCGTCACGCTAGCCGACCCTGACATTGAAGACGCGCCGATTATCTATGCCAATAAGGCATTTGAACGTTTAACCGGATATAGCCATGACGAGATCATCGGCCACAACTGCCGGTTTTTGCAAGGTGAAGACAGAGAGCAAGATGCGCGTTTTAAAATTGTGGAAGCTATGAAAAACCACGAAACAGTGGAAGTCACCTTAAGAAACTATAAAAAAGACGGCACTTTATTCCACAATCATTTGAAAATAACCCCGCTATTGGATAAGAAAAATAGAGTCATTTATTATCTGGGCGTGCAATACGACATTACCCAACAAATAAATGCCAATAACGAAATAAAGGAATTGACAAATTTATTAAACGCGATTCAAGGAAATTAAAAAACCGTTCGATAAATAGCTCATTACTGGGGACTTCCATGAACACCACTGCAAATAGCCAAGGCGACAGTAGCCTATTTTTTAACGAAGCCTTATTCGGCTTAGCGATACTGGCTTTCGTGCTGTTGCTGGTCATAGAGAAAACCAAACCTTATCGGCCATTCCCGGCCAAAACCTATAAAGAGTCGTTTGTCACCAATACTACGGCTTTCTTGGTCAACAATTTAATCTTAACCGCGCTCCGAGCCTCATCCTTATTTCTGGTAGCGCAACAATTCGCCAGTTACGGCTTATTAAGCGGCCTGAGTAACGGTCCGCTTAAATGGATTCTGGCGTTTGCTTTTTTTGATTTGGCCATTTATCTGTGGCATTACGCCAGCCATCGGTCCGAATACTTATGGCGCTTTCATAAAATTCACCACAGCGATAAATGCTTTAACGTTTCCACCGGTTTTAGATTTCATGTTTTCGATTTATTTCTGGAAATAATTTACAAATGTATATTCGTGGTAGTAATCGGCGTGGATGCTTATCTAGTGCTTTCCATCGAAATTATCGAGTTATTTTTCATCTTTTTTCATCACGGCAACATTCGCGTCCCCAACGAAACCGCCATATCCCAAATTATTATCACCCCTTCCCTGCACCGCACTCACCATTCCACTTTGCGTTCGGAACATGACAGCAATTACGGCATAGTGCTGGCGATTTGGGACCGGATGTTTGGAACCCGCAAGGAATTGGTACCCGCCAATATAGGATTGGATTTGATTGAAGCCGAGAATTTTATTCAATTGTTTTCTCTGGCATTTATTACCGAACGTAAAATCCGCCAATTGATGGGCTGGATTCCGAAAGGCAAAAAATAGTGGGACTTCTTCTATAAGTTACCGGTAATCAAGCCATGATTATAAAAACAATAAAAAATATCCCCGGCAGTGAAATTACCGATCCCCTGGTTTTTCAGCAACGCCGTACCCTCATCAAAGCGATGGCGGCGATGATGCTGACCGGCACCAGCATCCGCACCGGCTGGGCCGACGACTCAAAACCACTTTGGAGCGCCGCACCCAAAAGCCCGTTCTCAGCACCTGAGTTGGTGGTGACACCAGCGACAGCCGCAAAAAATTACAATAACTACTACGAATTGGCCTTCAACAAAGAAGACCCCGCCAGTCTGGCCCAAAGCCTGCGCATAGATCCCTGGTCCGTGGAGATCGGCGGTGAAGTGGAAAAACCCGGCATCTACCAGTTGGAAGATATTCTGAGCCGGCACACCTTACAGGAATACATCTATCGTTTCCGGTGCGTCGAAGCCTGGTCCATGGTAGTACCCTGGGTGGGCTTTGCGCTGGGCGATTTACTGAAAGCCGCCAAGCCTTTATCAAACGCCAAGTTCGTAAAGCTCACCTCGGTTCAACAACCGGACACCATGCCCAAGCAACGCGGCAAGGTCATGCTGGATTGGCCCTATGTCGAAGGTTTGCGTATCGACGAAGCCATGCATCCCTTGACCATACTGGCGGTGGGTATGTACGGCGACATTTTGCCCAAGCAAAACGGCGCGCCGCTGCGTTTGGTAGTGCCCTGGAAATACGGCTTTAAAAGCATCAAGGCCGTCGTCAAAATAGAACTGCTGAAAAGGCCGCCGATTAGCAGTTGGAACAAGTTTGCGCCCAACGAATACGGCTTTTACGCCAACGTCAATCCGGACGTGCCGCATCCGCGCTGGAGCCAAAATAGCGAGCGGCTATTGGGCAGCGGCTTTTTTACCCCCCGCCGGCAAACCGAATTATTTAACGGGTATGGCGAACAGGTCGCTCACCTTTATCGTGATATGGATTTGAGGCATTTTTTCTAATGATTATGCAAATTAATAATTTGCGGTCTTTAACCATCGCGGTGTGTTTTATCCCGCTGCTTTGGGTCGTTTTCGATATTGCCTTCGATAATCTGGGCTCAAATCAAATGCAAGCCCTACATATTCGTTTAGGTGACTGGGCCTTGCGGTTTTTATGGATAACCCTGGCGATTACTCCCGTACAAACCGTCACAAAATGGCGCGGCATGACCGAGTATCGGCAATTATTCGGTTTATATGCTTTTTTTTACGCCAGCCTGCACGTCCTGGTTTATTTAGCAGTTGACCAGGTTTTTGCCTGGCGAATAATTGGTATCGATATTCTCGAAAGCTCGTATATCTGGTTCGGATTGATTGCCTACATTATTGTTTTTTCGTTGGGCATTACCTCCTCTAAAGCGTCCAAAAAGCTCTTGGGCAAGAGTTGGAAAAAACTGCATCGATTTATTTACATAGCAGCCGGCGCGGCAATGATTCATTATTTCTGGCAACTTAAAGGGAATCTGGCAGAGCCCTTATTTTATTTGCTGCTGATATTTATGCTGTTGGGTTTTCGCGCAGTAATCTGGTTTAAAAATAAGCAGTTAAGTCAAATGATGATTCCGAAAGGCCGCGCATCCACCGATACCGAAGCCGATTAACCCACCAAGCCCTGAACAGACGCTAGGGTTTAGTCTTATTAGTTTCCGGAGCAGAACTTATGAACACGAACTCGATTTTAATTAGCGGCGGCACCGGCTTTCTGGGCAGTGCGCTTACTAAACAACTAATCCAAAAAAACTATGCGGTGACGATCCTAAGCCGTAGCGCCGAAAAAGTGTTCGCCACATTCGGCAACAGCGTTCAAGCGGTTAGCTCGATCACCGACTTACCGGATGCCGGCACTTTCAAAGCAGTGGTCAATCTGGCCGGTGCGGGCATTTTCGATCAACGCTGGACCGAGCCACGCAAACAGCTATTGCGCGATAGCCGCATTAAATTAACCAAACAATTGGTGGCCTGGATAGCATCAGCCACCCAACCCGCACCAGTACTGGTAAGCGGCTCGGCTATCGGCGTTTACGGCGATCAAGGCGACAAATTCCTCACTGAAAACAGCGCGAGCATTGCCGATTTCTCCCAACAGTTGTGCGCCGATTGGGAATCCGCAGCCTTAGAAGCGGAAAAATTCGGCAGCCGGGTCTGCCTGATACGCACCGGCTTGGTGCTGGGTGATAATGGTGGCATACTGAAACGCATGTTGTTGCCGTTTCGTTTGGGGTTAGGCGGCCGCCTGGGGAATGGCAAGCAATGGATGTCCTGGATTCATCTGCACGACTGGCTGGCTATTGTCGAAGCGATGATAGAACAACCGGCAATGCGCGGCCCATACAACGCCACAGCCCCCGAACCGGTCAACAACCAACAATTCAGTGCCAGCCTGGCCAGCGTGCTTAAGCGGCCGCTGCTAATGCCGATACCGGAAGCGCCCCTTAAATTATTGCTGGGCGAAATGGCGGCGCTAGTCTTGGGTAGCCAGCGCGTGCTGCCGGAGCGGTTACTGGCGCAAGGCTTTGCATTTAAATATTCACAGCTGGATACCGCATTGCGCGATATTTTGCATAAACCCTAGATTTAAAAACGGGCATCTTTATGTTGATCGACAGTCTTTCCCTGCTATTTGCCTTTACCTCGTTCGTCACCTGGTACGAAACCCTGTTGATCGCCCTCGCCCTGGGCGCGCTGGTATTTTATCTGACCCCCTCCCCGGCCCAGGAATGGGAAGAACGCACGCCGGCCACGCTATATTTTTACCTGCAATGGAGCTGGCTAGGTTACCTGCGGTTAAAAGACGCGTTCTATCCGTTTTTTATCCTGTATAACGCCGTACTGTTTTTCATCGACTATCGCATTAACGAAGGCAACTTCACCGTCGCCAGCTGGGTGACTATTCATATTATTATGGCCATGCCGCTGATTTACTGGACCGGCGCCGTGTGGCGTTGCTCCGACAAAGGCGCCAGCAGAGTTTGGGCCGCCGTGGCGCGACTGATGACGGTAGCGGCATATTTCGATTTGCTGCTGCGCTGGGTGATTTATCAGTATTACCCCAATATATTGTTTAATTGCCAACAAATGATTATTCATTGGGGCGACTGTTGAGCCGATGGCTAAAAAAACCTACAAAACCTCGCTGTTCATTTTCCGCCGCGATTTACGCCTGGAAGATAACACCGCTCTGAACGCCGCACTAAACCAGTCCGGGCAAGTCATTGCCTGCTTTATCTTCGATCCCCGGCAAATCCAAACCCATCCTTACCAAAGCACGCCAGGCTTGCAATTCATGCTGGAGTCGCTGAGCGATTTGCAGCAACAACTGCAACAGCAAGGCGCCCTGCTTTACATTTTCAACGCTCAGCCGGCGCATCTGCTCCAGCCTTTGAAGCAGGACTTAGGCATCGAAGCGGTATTTGTCAATCGCGACTACAGTCCGTTCAGCCGGCAACGTGACAACGAACTGCGCGAACAATGCAAAACACTGCATCTGGCTTTTCACAGCCAAGCCGATTTGCTGCTGACAGAACCGGAGCAAAGTTTAAGAAGCAACGGCAAGCCTTATCAAGTATTCACCGCGTTTCATCGGCAAGCCAGACTCCAGCCGGTATCGCCTCCGCAGCGCTTGGCACCGGGTAAACTATCGGCAAAAGCCTATGCCGGCCACAAACCGGAGCTGCTACAGCAACTGCAACAGCCGCACCAAAACGCGCTACCCGGTGGCCGACACGCGGCACTGGATCGATTAGCCATCATCGGCAACTGCAAAAACTACCTCGCCGTCCGCGATTTTCCGGCCATGGCCGCTACCAGCCAACTGTCGGCTTATTTAAAGTTCGGCTGCTGCTCGGTGCGCGAGGCTTTTTCCAGCATCCAAGCCGAACTCGATCCCGACCATCCCTTACTCCGGCAGCTGTATTGGCGGGATTTTTTCACCCATATCGGCTTTCATTTTCCGCATGTATTCGGTCACGCCTTTGATAGACGTTACGACGGCTTGCTTTGGCGCAACGGCCAAGAAGACTTTTGGGCCTGGGCCAACGGCCAAACCGGCTTTCCGATTGTGGACGCGGCCATGCGCGAATTGAACCAAACCGGCTGGATGCATAACCGCTTGCGGATGATCGTTGCCTCGTTTTTGGTCAAGGATTTACACGTCTCCTGGCGCTGGGGCGAACGTTATTTTGCCCAACGTCTGTTAGATTACGACCCTTGCGTCAATAACGGCAACTGGCAATGGGCCGCCTCGACCGGCTGTGACGCGCAACCGTATTTCCGGATCTTCAATCCCTGGCTACAGCAGAAAAAGTTCGATCCGCAATGTGTGTATATCAAGACCTGGATTCCGGAGTTGCAACGCTTCCCGGCAGAAGTCATCCACAAATGGGAAAAGCATCCGCAAGCCGGCGACTACCCTCGGCCAAGAGTTGACCACGGCTTACAAAGCCAGCTAATCAAAGCCCAATTCAAAGCCCTGGGCAATACCCCGGCGCCAGCGGAGTAAACCATGCGTTATCTACCCATATTATTATTGAGCTTGCTATGCGCCTGCACCGACATCCCGGACGGCGTAAAAGTGATAGACGGCTTCGAATTGAACCGCTATCTGGGCACCTGGTACGAAATCGCCCGCCTCGATCACAGCTTCGAGCGCGGCCTGACGGACATCAGCGCGGAATACAGCCTGCGCGATGACGGCGGCGTCAAAGTGTTAAACAGCGGCTACGACGCCGAGCAAGGCCAACGAAAAATCGCCGAAGGCAAAGCTTACTTCATCGACAAACCGGACATCGGTCGCCTGAAAGTGTCTTTCTTTGGACCGTTTTACGGGGCGTATAACATCATTGCATTGGATAAAACCACTTACAGCTATGTGATGATCGCCGGCCCGGATCGCGATTATTTATGGATACTGGCCCGCAGCCCGGAGTTGGAACCGAGCATCCAAAAAGATTTAATTGAACAAGCCAAAACCCTGGGTTTTGCCACTGACAAACTGATTTTTGACCAACACCCCAAGCAATAACAGGATTAAGTATGCAGAAAATTTCGGTGGGCATCAGCGCCTGTTTGTTAGGCCAAGAAGTGCGCTACGACGGCGCGCATAAATATCACAGCTACATCGAACGCACGCTGGGCCAATACTTCGAATTTAGAGCGTTCTGTCCGGAAGTCGAAGCCGGTTTGGGCATCCCCCGCCCCTGCGTACAGTTGCGGGAAACCCCGGACGGCATTCGTTGCGTCGGCGTGAAGGATCATAGTTTCGACGTGACGGAACGCTTGAAACAGGCCTCCGCCCGGCAACACGATTGGCTGGGCGGCTTGTGCGGCTACATTCTGAAAAAAGATTCGCCCAGCTGTGGCATGACCCGCGTCAAAATTTATAAAAACGACATCCCCGCGCGGCAAGGCACCGGCATTTTTGCCGACTATTTACAGCGCACTTTCCCTAGCCTGCCGGTGGAAGAAGAAGGCCGGCTGGGTGATCCGGGCCTGCGGGAAAACTTTATCCAGCGCGTGTTTGTGATGCGCCGCTGGCGCGACTTATGCGAGCAGGGTTTAACAGCGCATGGTTTGATTACCTTTCACAGCCGGCATAAATTGATCGCGATGAGCCACGAGCAAAACCAGGCCCGCGAGCTGGGAAGAATTATTGCCGGCGTCACTAACGCAGACATTGAAAACACCGCCGCTGCCTATATCACAGCCTTGATGACTTGTCTGAAAATCGTCGCCACCCGCGGCAACCATGTCAATGTCTTGCAACACATCCAGGGCTATTTAAAGCACAAGCTGGACAGCGACGACAAACAGGAACTGGTGGAAACCATCGAAAACTATCGAATCGGTTTATTGCCGCTGATCGTGCCGCTCACCCTGCTCCGCCATCATTTCCGCAGAGAGCCGGATGACTTTATCGACAACTCCTATTACATGCTGCCGCATCCGGCGGAACTGTCGTTGCTGAACAGTATTTAGCCGCTATTGCAGTTGCTCCCGCTCGCGCTGATAGGCGTCGTAACTTTGCCGCCGTTCGCAATCGTTAGCCATGGCTTTTTGGCACTGCAATTGTCCGGCGTTCTGCAGCACATGATAGCCAAGCCGCTGCGGCCAGTCCGCACTGCAAGCGCTGCACAAGCCCAACACCCAGGGCACACAGCTTATGGCTTTGATTCTTCGCATAATCCCGCCTCCACGTCCTCTGTATAAAAGACCCCTAGTTTAATCCTTGCCGCAAAAACGGTGGTGCCTGTCAGCAAACAGTCATTGACGAGATATTGGAACTGCTGCCTCACCCAAGACAGCTCTACCCCTAAATCATCTTTACAAGTTACCGGTTTTTGTTAAATTTTAATTTCAAGGTTGATCGTTTGAGGTATTCGGAAGGTAGGTCTTAAAACCGGAATTAATAAAATCCTGTTGAAATTGTTCCGCGCTCACGGGTCTGCTAAACATGTAGCCCTGCAGCGAATCGCATTTTTGCTCAGTTAGAAAGGATAATTGACCCTTGGTTTCCACCCCTTCGACCACGACCGACAAGTTAAGCTCATGGGCCAGAGCGGTGATGGCCCTGACAAGGGTTTTACTGCCGTCGTCGCCAGGAAGATCAATCACAAAGGATCGATCTATTTTGACGCTTTGTATCGGAAATCGGCGCAGGTAGGTCAAGCTGGAATAACCTGTACCAAAATCGTCGATGCTGAGCCGCACCCCAAGCCCTTGAAACTGATGCAATACCTGCAGCGTGTTCTCGGGATCTTGCATAATTGCCGATTCGGTGATTTCAAGCTCCAGCGCGCTGGGATTAAGGCCGGTTTCGGCCAGCGTTCGTTTTACTGTTTGAAACAGGTTGGTATCGAGGAATTGGCGCGCCGATACGTTCACGGCTACACCGCCGAATGGCCCATCATTTTCAATCCAGGTTTTGGCTTGTAAACAGGCCTCACGCAACACCCAGGCACCAATAGGCACGATCAGTCCGGTTTCTTCCGCCACGGTAATGAATCGGTCCGGATACACCAAGCCCCATTCCGGATGCTGCCAACGCACCAGCGCTTCCGCGCTGACCACCACGCCGCTGCCGGTACAGACCTGAGGCTGATAATGCAGCCGTAATTCATCATGGGCTAAGGCATGCCTCAGACCCCGTTCCACCTTCATGCGTTCGATCGATTTTTCAGTCATTTCCAGGGTATAAAACTGAAAGTTGTTTTTACCGCGGTCCTTGGCCAAATACATGGCCGTGTCGGCGTTCATTAACAGCGAATGGCTGTCTTTGCCGTCGTCGGGATGAATACTGATACCAATGCTGGCGGTGACCACAAGATCATTGCCTTCCAAGGTAAACGGCTGGGTGAGGATGTCCAGGGTCTTTTGGGCAATTCTGGCCACATCGTCGATTTGATTGATGTCGCTCAGCAACACGATAAACTCGTCACCGCCCAACCGAGCCAGAATATCGTTCGAGCGCACCGAGGCTCTCAGGCGGTCGCTGACGGCTTGCAGCAATAAATCGCCCAAGCGGTGACCCAGCGTATCGTTGATCAACTTGAAGCGATCCAAATCCAGATACATCACGGCCAATTTACGGTTATGCCTTTGACCGGTCGATAATGCTTGAGTAAGGCGGTTATGAAACTGGTCGCGATTCAGTAGCCCGGTCAAGGGGTCGTGATTGGCCAGATAGATCAATTGCTGTTCGGCGTATTTACGGTTGGAAATATTCTGAATTTGCACAATGAAATACTGCGGCTCGCCGCCGGCAGTGCGAACCAGCGAGGCGCTGATCATAGTCCAAATGGTCTTGCCGACCATTTTATGAAGGCACTCCACCTCAATCTGAAACGTCGGCAGTACGTCGGTTACCAATTGCCGCAAGTAAAGGTTTATCACTTTGTCATGATGGTCTGCATGCGTGAGTATTTGCAGATTGGAGCCCAGCAACTCATCTCGCGTGTAACCAAAAATTTCACAGAGGGCATTATTGACTTGCAGGAAACTGCCGTCCAGGGCTATCAGCGCCATGCCGATAGCGGCCAGTTCGAATGAGCTATGGAAACGTTCTTCGCTTTCCCGCAGTAAATGTTCCATTTGTCGACGGGCGGTGATGTCCCGAAATACCATCACAGCACCCAACAAGGTTCCATCGTCATCGAGTATCGGGGCGGCGCCGTCGTCCACCGGAATTTCCAAGCCTGACTGACTAACGAACAAAGTGGGGCAGTCAATGCCGGTCACGGTCCGATTCTGTAATGTACTGAGGACCGGGTTTTCAATGACACTGCGGCTCGACTCGGCTATCAGCGTCATGAGTTCGCTGACCCGTTTACCTTTGGCTTGTTCCAGACTGTGTTCCGTTATCGTTTCGGCTACCGGATTCATAAACCGGATGACCCCTTCAGCGTCGGTGGCAATGACGGCGTCACTGATACAGTGCAGGGTTTTGCCAAACCACTGTTCGCTTTCCTTCAGCTTGCGTTCCAGCTGATACTTATACAACGCGACTTCGATGGAAGCGTGCAGTTCATCCGGCCGGAACGGCTTGATCAAATAGCCGTATGCGCCTGTGGCTTTCGCGCGCAACAAGGTAGCCGGGTCGCTATAAGCTGTCAGAAAAATCACGGGAATATGCAGAGACTCCGTGATGGCATGCGCCGCGCTGATACCGTCCATCTCGCCTTTCAACACAATATCCATCATGACTAAATCGGGCTTATGCTCATTGGCCAGCGTAATGGCTTGGCCTCCCGAAAAAGCAGTCGCGACCACTTCATAACCGAAACCTTCCAACTGCCTACGAATATCCATAGCAATAATGCCTTCATCCTCGACGATCATAATTCTACTGGCTAACATACGGAGCCCCTCCCGCTTAACAAGTTTTAGTAAAACGCAGAGTAAAGGTGGATCCGTTTGTCTGATCCAGGCTCATCTGTCCCATGAGTTGATTGGTCAAGGTATCAACCAATTGCAGACCCAGCGAGCTGCTTTTTTTGAAATCCATTTCGCTGGGAAGGCCGATGCCGTTATCGGAGATTATCAGGATGTATTCGCCTTGCTCCTGTGTGAAAGCGATGCCGATTTCGCCGCGCCGATCTCCGGGAAATGCGTACTTAATGGCATTGGACAGTAATTCGTTGATGATCAGGCCGCAGGGTATCGCGGTATCGACATCGAGAAACACATTGTCTATCTTCATGTTGAGCTTGAGCTTGTCGGAATAGGCGCCGTAGCCGAACAGCAAATGGTCGGATAGGCTACGAATGTATTCGTTGAAATCTATCCTGGCCAAGTCTTTGGATTGATAAAGTTTTTCATGTAACAAGGCCATGGCTTTGATGCGATCAGCACTTTGTTTGAGTAAATCGGCGGTCTCCGGACTCGTTACATTGCCGGCTTGGAGGTTGATCAGGCTGGACACCACCTGTAGGTTATTCTTGACCCGGTGATAGACCTCCTTAAGCAACATTTCTTTCTCGTTGAGGGTTTGTTTCAGCTTATCGTGGGCACTCTGGCGCTCGGTAATGTCAACGATGGAGCTGAGGACGATGATGCCGTTATCGTCATCGATCAGACCCAGGCCGATTTCGACCGGAAATTCGGTGCCGTCCTTGCGTAGACCGTACAGATCGCGTCCGGCTCCCATCGGCCTCGAAACCGGATCGGCTAGGTAGGCCCGGCGGAAACCGACATGTCCGTCGCGAAATCGCTCGGGAATCAACATCTCCACCAATTGCCCGATCAGTTCGGTTCGCGCGTAACCGAACGATGCTTCCGTTTGCGCATTCACCATCACGATGGTGCCGGACTCATTCACCATCACGATGGCATTCGGCGCCGACTCCACCGCTTGCCGGAATCGTTGTTCCAGGCGCTTGCGCTCGGTAATGTCGACGATCGAACTGAGCACCAGGGTTTCTTCATGGCTTTCGATCAGACCCAGGCCGATTTCGACCGGAAATTCGGTACCGTCCTTGCGTAGCCCGTACAGATCGCGTCCGGCCCCCATAGGCCTAGAAACCGGATCGGCAAGGTAGGCCCGGCGGAAACCGATATGTCCGCCGCGAAAACGTTCTGGAATCAACATCTCCACCCTCTGCCCAATCAGTTCGGTTCGCGCGTAACCGAACGAGGCTTCCGTTTGCGCATTCACCATAACAATGGTGCCGGACTCATTCACCATCACGATGGCATTCGGCGCCGACTCCACTGCTTGCCGCAACCGCTCCTCACGTTGTTTATGTTCGGAAATATTGTCATGGATTACGATAAGCCGGGCTAAGTTCTGGTCGGGAAACAGGATGACTTTCCCTGCAAACCAAAGCTGACCGGAACCGGTGTAATAAGGATATTCAAGCGAAAAGCGGGATAAAGCGCCGTTCAAAACCGACCTAATCCCCTCTGCGAACACCTTTCCGCCTCTATCGTTGGTCAGCCCGGTGTCCAGCAGGGCCAGATAATTTTGTCCGGGTTGAAGGCTTGCTTTATCCCCGGCGTATGCCTGATCGAAATCAAGCCAAGGCCTGCTGACTTTCAAGATATTGGCAGCTCCATCCAACACACAGTATTGTTTTGACAAGGAATCCAATATGGCGCCGTTAAAATGTTCGGCGTTGTGCGCTGTATCTTGCCGGCCCAAGTCAGCCGGCAAGGCTTGGGCCGTGGGTTTTTCCAGGATGTCCGACCGGCTTTTTTCCTTCTGTCTGCGCGCCAAGGCTGCACCGACTTGGCGAGCAAGAAGCTTGAGGCCCTCAAGTTGATTGACGCTTAACGCTCGTTGCACAACGTCGAACACACAAAGTGCGCCTAATGCTTCACCGGTGGGAATTAGAATCGGGCTGCCCGCATAGAAACGGATATGCGGCTCGGAAACCACTAGGGGATTGGCCGCGAAGCGACTGTCATGCTCGAGATGCGGTACAACCAACACATCCAGGTGTGATAGGGTTGGTGTGCCGAATCCGCAGTCTCTGGGTTGTTCGTTGGCCGCTATGCCCTTTTTGGCTTTGAACCACTCGCGGTCACTATCGACCAGTGTGATCACCGCAAAAGGCGTATCGCACATTAGTGCCGCCAGCCGGACAATGTCGTCAAAGTTTGATTCGGGGGGCGTGTCGAGGATGCAGCATTCGTGCAGCTTTTGTATCCGCAGAGTTTCAGCTTTCGATTCAAGCATAGCGAGTACCCCACCTCGGTTTAGACACTAGGCCTAATCATAATCTATAATTCAAAGTCAGGTGCTAATGTCAGTATGGTAAAAATAGTCTCCTGGGGAACGTGCGGGCAGTCCGCCGAATGGCATTCATTATCGGTTTTTGTGCTACAAAAAACTTTTATTTGCCAAAGTTACGCGGCTTATTTCATGATCATTAGATGAAAAATCCCGTTATCCGCGAATAAGCGAAATTGGTCGTCCCGGTCAGTTGGTTTTTTTCAGCAGTTGCTCCACTTCCGAAGCCGGCAACGGTCGGCTAAAGAAATAACCCTGAATTTCATCGCAGCCATTCCGCGCCAAAAAATCCATCTGTGCCTGTGTTTCAACCCCTTCGGCTACCACTTTAAGTTTAAAGTTGTGCGCCATCGCAATAATGGTCAACACTAAAGTAACATCGCCCTCTCCCAGCGGAATATCGTTGATAAATGCCTTGTCTATTTTAAGATTATCGAAGGGAAATCGTTTTAAGTAGCTCAAACTTGAATAACCCGTACCAAAATCGTCCATGGAAATGCGAATGCCGATATTCTTTAGCCGGGTCAAAGTAATGGCTACATTATCCGGGTCTTGCATCACCGCGCCTTCGGTTATCTCCAAATCCAGAAAACTCGCGTCCAATCCACTTTGCCGTAAAACACGGGTAATAGTTTGATCAAACGTGGGACTATGCAACTGCTTGGGTGAAACATTGATCGCCATATTGATGGCGGGTAGTCCCGCCAACTGCCAAGCTTTAGCTTGCAAACAGGCCGTATGCAACACCCATTCGCCTATCGGCAGAATCAAGCCGGTATCTTCCGTCAATGGAATGAAGTGATCGGGGGGAATCAAGCCCTTTTCCGGATGGTTCCAGCGCAGCAAAGCCTCCATACCGCAAATTTGTTCACTATGCAAATCGAACTTGGGTTGATAATAGACGACAAATTGCTCCAATCGTAAAGCTTGGCGCAAGTCTTCCTCCAGCATCAAACGCTGCATAAGGCGTTGGTTAAACGCTTCAGTATAAAAACTAAAGCTATTCCTACCCTTATCCTTAGCGTCATACATGGCGGTATCCGCATGCTGAAGCAGGGTCTCTTTGTCCGCCCCGTCAGCAGGATAAAAACTGATGCCGATACTTACCGCCCCATGCAGGGTGTGCCCATTGAGCTGTAGAGGCTGAGAGATTTCGGTAATGATTCGCGCCGCGATCAAAGCAGCATCGTCCGTTTTAGCAATACCTGGACATACACAGACAAATTCATCGCCGCCATATCGCGCTACGCTATCGCAAGCTCGGACGCAATTCAGCAGTCGCCCGGCAATGATTTTTAGGAACTCATCCCCCACCGAATGTCCCATCGTGTCATTGATGACTTTAAAGTCATCGAGATCCATAAAAAACAGGCAGAATACTTTGTGCTCGCGTTGCGCGGTAGTGATGGCGTTATTTAGACGATCATTAAGAAGATTGCGATTGACCAGCCCGGTTAGATCATCATAGTTAGCTCGATATTCCAACTGTGCCTGGTTGGATTTGAATTCGGTAATATCGTCGACGATGGCGACAAAGTGCGTCACTTCATCATTGGCGTTTTTGATTGGCGCGATAGCCAGTTCATTCCAGAACAACGAGCCATCCTTGCGATAATTACGGATAACGGCATAGCCGGTTGTCTTCCGGCGAATTGCAATTCGGAGACTCTCCAAGCCAGGCTGATCATGATCCTCGCCCAGCAGAAACGAAAGGTTACGGCCAAGTACTTCCGCTTTGTCGTAACCGGTAATGCGTTGAAACGCCGGGTTGGCATAAACCAGGGGATTGCCGGCTTGTCTGGCATCGGTAATGGTGATGCCATTGCGTGCGGCTTCAATGGCTTGATTGTGGAGCAACAGGGTTTTATTGGCTTGCGCCAGCTCTGCTGTACGTTGTTCGACTTTTTCTTCCAGATGTTCGTTGATGGCTTTCAGTGCATCGTTCTGTTGCCGGATGATAGCCGATAAGCGTTCCCGTTCTTCACGCAAACGTTTTTCTTGCAGTGCGTTATGAATCAATAGTTTTAATTCTTCGCCATTCCAGGGTTTCGTGCAATAACTGTAAATCCGGCCTTTGTTGACCGCTTGGATAGTCGATTCTAAATCGGCATAGCCTGTTAACAAGATACGCACGGTATCGGGCCATCGCTCAAATGCTTGAGCGAAAAATTCGGCGCCGCTCATTGTCGGCATCTGCATATCGCAAACAATTATATCAACGGTATGCTCGCGCAAAACCGTCAAGCCCTCCGCACCGCCTTCCGCAAGATAAAGCGTGTAATTTTCATTCCGAAACAGTCGATGCAAGGCTTTGAGCACATTGGTGTCATCATCGACAAACAGTAAAGCCGCCCGCCGATCGTTGGTCATTGGTGATGGCGGCAAATTCATAAGTCGACCGGCTGTTCTTTTTTTGGCAATACCACGCGAAAGGTGGTGCCTTCGCCGATCCGGCTGTCTACCTTAATTTCGCCTTGGTGCTTTTTAACGATGCTGTAGGAAACGGACAGTCCTAATCCCGTTCCTTTGCCCACCGGTTTGGTGGTAAAGAAAGGGTCGAAAATTTTATTGGCGTGCTCGGGCAAAATACCTTGCCCCGTATCGCTCACCTCAACCCAAAGGCTGCCGTTTTCGCTGCCGGTACGGATGGTGATCGTACCTTCCTTTTCAATGGCGTGGGCGGCGTTGACCAGCAAATTCATAAATACTTGGTTCAACTGATGCGGCAAACACCAGGCACGCGGGATGTCCCCGTATGCTTTGACCACACGGGCTTTGTATTTGATTTCGTTATTGACGATATTCAGTGTGCTATCCAGGCAGTCGTGCAAATTCGTCCATTGCCACTCGTCGGCACCGCCAGCATGCGAAAAATCCTTGAGATCCTGAACGATTTTTTTGACGCGCGACGCCCCCTCGTGAGACTCAACCAATAAATCGAGTACATCGGTTTTTAAAAAAACCAGATCGATTTGCTGCTTGAAATCCTGAATTTGCCGAAGTTGTTCGCCGTCGGCGCATTCCCCCTCAGTTTTTTCATATTTTTCCACCAACGCCAGCAAATCTTCCACGTAGGTTTTCAATGAAGTGAGATTGGAGTTGATATAGCCGATAGGATTGTTGATTTCATGCGCGACGCCCGCCGCCAATTGGCCGATGGAAGACATTTTTTCGGACTGTACCAATTGCTGCTGGACTTCTTGTATGGTGTCGAGGGCTGTCTGTAATTCCTGATTGCGCTGTTTCAGCAAGTCTTCGGCATTTTTATGCTGGGTAATATCCACAGTGATGCCGTCGATGCGTACCGGTGAGCCGGCATCATCGCAAACGGCGCACATGCGATGAAACAACCAACGAAGCCCGCCGTCGGGGCGATGAATACGATAGATGACTTTCTGGATACTGTTAGTCTTTAAATCGGCCAGACTGGCTTCCACCTGCTTTCTATCAATCGGGTCAATAATATTCAGCCATAACTGCGGATCATTTAAAAAATCCTCGACCGGCCGACCGGATACCTCAGTGGCGGCCTTGTTGAGATACAGCAATTTCATCGTGGCCGGCTCCATCGACCAGACCACGCTATCCAGTGAATTTAAAATGTCGTTGAGGCGTTTTTCCGACTCATTCAAGCGTTTGTGAGCCTCTATTAATTGCTGGTTGGCATTGGCATAGCGTTGATTTGCGTTGGCAAGCTGCTGGATGCGCTTGCGTTGATCACCATGTAACCTAATGTTGTCGATCACGAGCGTGATCGGATTAACTAATTTTTGTCCGTGGTCTAAATCCGCTCCCGTGTAACTACACTCATCGTTAAAACTGTTGACCGATAATGCGCCAATCAAGCGCTGGCCTATCTGCAATGGCCAGCACATGGAGGCAACCGGTATGCGGGTTTTGGTTTTGGGTGGGTAGTGGAGAAAGCGCGAGTCTTTATTGATATCGCCCTTGATCAATAGCGCCTGCTGGTTGGCCAATACCCAAGCTATCACGCCGTTGCCATTGGGTATCGCGCTGCCGACACATTCCTCAGGCAAACCGAGCGCAGCGACTATGGTTAAACAGCTGCTGTCTTCGCCTTCATACAAGACTAATGAGCCGGTATCGGCTCTAAATCCCTCTACAATATGACGCAGTAATTTTTCGAATATCTTGTTTGTATCCTCTTCAAACGCATCGGATTGCCCTAATTGGTAGAGGTTATAAATCCAGTCCCATTGTTGCGATTCAGTTAATAACATAATGCTCCCGAATTTATAGACTGGCGACGACCTGATTGGCGAATTGTTGACTAGAATTAGCCCAGTCTATGGCTTGGTCAAGAGGAATGTTCAGCATCTCAAGTATCTGCACAATAGACTCCGGATACTCAAAAGCCTGGTCGTCGCGTTGTTTGGCAAGTACCAGAAAATTGGCCATATGGATCATCAATTCTAACGATTTCCCTTCATCTTGCCCGCGTGGGATTTCGTGCTGTTCGATAGCATGCTGAATCGCCATCGGTAAATTCCAATGCTTTGCGACATTGCAACCGATCTCCGCATGATCAAACCCCAAAACGTGCCGTTCCGCTTCAATTCTATTGAGATGTTGCCCCGTAGTAATACGGCTGAAATCGTCTGGAAATAACAAAACAATGGCCAGCAACCCGATGTCATGCAGCAATCCCGCCGTAAAGGCAATATCCTGATCCATACCGGTATGAATCGCCAATTGTCGAGCACACTCCGCGACTGCCATGCTGTGATGCCAAAACTGTGAGTAGTCGAAATCTTGGCGGTTCAACCGAAACAGGTTCATAAAACCAAGGCCTAACAACAGGTTTTTTACCCGGTTAAGTCCCAACACCACCACCGCTTCCTGCAAAGAACCAATTTCTCGAGACCTACCGTAAAAAGGCGAATTGGCGACGCGCAAAATGCGTACCGCCATGTGTGGGTCTTGACTGATTTTGTTGGCGAGATTGGACAAGTTTTGCTTGTCGGCCGTGAACTGCAAGGCATCCATGATTACAGTGGGTAAGGACGGCAAATCAGCCAGCAGGGTCGCTTGGGATTTCGTATTCATGTCGGCAAACTCCACCTCTGTACTTTTCTGAGACAGTCAACGTTATGTCTTGACTGACGAAAGCGCCACTATAGTGCCTTTTGATTGACTAAGTTCACCCATTGGGCTTATCCACACGTACAGGGTCTTGCTATTGCCTAAATCTAAGCAGCTGCCGTTAAATTCTGCTGCAGTTTCAGAATCCTTGGTTTGCTGTAATACATGCAATAAGGGGGCGGGCAAAACACTCTCTGCTTGCAGGCCAAGCAAGCATTCGTTGGGATAACGCTGGAATAGCGAGTCCGCAAGTCGATTGGAAGAGGCGATCATGTGTCGTTCATCAAGGCCAAGAATAGCCAACGGCAAATGTTCAAGTATTTCCTGAGATATTTCCAGCATTTTGATGTTATGTACGATTTCACGGGTTTTTTGCATCACTTGTTGTTCCAAACTTTGATTAAGTCTGGCAAGTAAATCGTTTGAATGTTGGAGCTCTCGAGTCAGCCGTTGATTTTCCTGTTCCATTTCATGATATTCAAACGCTTCGCGAACGTTCTTACGTAGCAACTCGTCATCCCACGGCTTAGTCATAAATCGGTAAATCGCCCCTTCATTGATGGCGCCAGTCACCGATTCAAGATCGGTAAAGCCGGATAACACCACCCGTACGGTTTTTGGATAGAGCTCTTTAACTTTGCGCAAAAATTCCACACCGCTCATCTTAGGCATACGCTGATCGGATATGATCAGGGCTATATTATGATCGACAAGTAAATCAAGCGCTTCTTCCGCACCATTGGCAGTGAGTATGCTGTAGCCATCTCTGCGCAACGTACGTTTCAGCGCATTAATAATGTTCGGTTCGTCGTCGACCAATAGCAACGTTCTAGGAGCCTGTCGGACTTTAGCGCAGTAGATCTAACCGCGACATCGGTTTGGTAAAATAAGGAGGGTCAAAAGATCAGATATACGGAGCCTGTGATGAGTCGATTCATTCCCGTCAACCG